>JADKJP010000007.1:600000-900000 GCA_016720935.1 Bacteroidota bacterium | reverse complement strand
GTCTTTTCGATCGATTGGTTGATGGAAAACCTAAATTTGAATTTTAAAATAAGTCTTCTTCCGATAGGAAGAGATGTTAATAATGTAATAAAATGCTATGGAAAGAAAGTCTATATTTGAAGAGATCAAGTCGCAATATGTTGAAAACCTAGACCCTACCATCATTGCTGTTAACATACTGATTGAGGAAAGTGTTGTTTCCCTCGAGATTATTAAAGACAGGGATCCTTATACAACCGTGGTATATAAATATGATTTGAAAAAATGGGGTGAAGGACCGACTTATACTGCCAAGGAGTCGGGTCTTTCCAATAATGACGACTTCAGTTTTGAAGCAAAAGAATTCGCTCATCTATCTTTGCCTATGTTTGATGCTGCAAACGGTTTAGATATTTGTGTGGCTCAGTTCGTGGATTTATTCCTCTTGGACAAAGAAAAATTAATGAACTTGACGGATTTATTTATTGATAATGGAGATAGAAATTAATATGTGGTTAATCCTAATATAAAAATAAGGATAAAAATTAAATTTATAATATGAAAAGAGACACCGAAATATCAAGTGAAGTTGCCCTGATTTGGAATACTGCCAATGACGTTTTAAGAGACATTTTTCAACGGACTGAATATCCCGACATTATTTATCCAATGGTTCTTATCCGCAGGATTGAAGGTGTTTTGATTGCCAAAACTGATGAGTTGAAAAAACAATTGGAAAGCCAGTTGGCAAAGGTGAATGCTGATACGCAGACACAAATATTGAACAGCAAAGTATTGGAAGCAATCAAGTTTAACAATACAAGCACTCACAATACTTTACAATCACAGGCTGACGTAGGCGAAAGCAGCATCAAAAACAATTTTATAAGTTATCTGAACGGCTATACCGACAATATCAAAATCATTATTGATCGTTCGGGCATACGTTCTCACATCAACAAATTGGCAGAGGAGAAAATACTTTTTACACTTATCAAAGATTTTGCACAAATTGAACTTAGCCCACAAAAAGTGAGCAACATTAAAATGGGTTATGTGTTTGAAGAATTGGTTCGCAAATTTTCGGAAGCCAACAATGCCGAAGCAGGAGAACACTACACACCACGTGAGGTAATTGACCTGATGACACATATGTTGGATATGGACGAGAAAGCTATAAAAGATGGACAACTCGTTACCATTTACGACCCTGCTTGTGGTAGCGGTGGTATGCTTTCAGCAGCAAAGGAATTTATTGAAGAAAAAATAAACCACAATGCCAAAGTGGTACTGTACGGACAAGAGGTAAACGATAAAACCTGGGCGGTGGCTCAAGCCGATTTATTGCTGAAAGGCGAAACGGCTTACATAACCAAAGGTGACACTCTTTACGAAGATGGAGCAGCAGGCGAACAATTCGACTTTATGCTTTCCAATCCGCCTTATGGCAAGAGTTGGAAAAAAATACAAAAGAAAGTAATGACAGCCAGCAATGGCCGTTTTGATGTAGGGCAACCCCGTAGCAGTGACGGACAATTGCTCTTTACCCTGCATATGATTAGCAAAATGAAACCTGCCGAGTTAGGCGGTTCTGCCATTGCTATTGTACACAACGGTTCGCCTTTGTTTAGTGGAGATGCAGGAAGTGGCGAAAGCGAAATAAGAAAATATGTATTGGAAAATGATTGGCTCGAAGCCATTGTAGCTCTGCCAACCGAATTATTTTATAACACTGGTATTGCCACTTACATTTGGCTGATACGAAACAACAAACCTGCAAAACGCAAAGGCAAAATTCAATTGATTAATGCCGTTGATTTTTGGAAACCGATGAAACCCAGTTTGGGCAACAAACGCAGACGCATTCACAACGGAATAGAAGGCAGCGGAGAAAACGAACGCTATGTAGAAGCCAACGACCAGATAAAACAAATCATCAACATTCATAAGGCATATAAAACCGGACAATACAGCAAAATATTTGAACTCGAAGATTTTGCATTCCGCAAAGTGTTTTTGGATTTGGAGGAAACCGATGAAGACGGCAACCCAATGACAATTGAAAAAGAAGTAACCGTTGCTCAAAATAAACTGGATGAAATTTTAGTGGTTAAATCTGCCGATGATAAAAAACGATTGGCAGAACTGAAAGACAAAAAAGGCAAGGAAGGCGAATTTACTTTTAACCTGAATGCTGAAAGTGAACTGGTAACCAAAAACAAAACGGCTGATACTTCTATAACCATTCAAAAAACTTTAGACGGCAACAAACTGAGATTAAAAGCAACAATTAATGTACCAAAAATTGTAATGGACAACGAGTACATACCTTGGAAAGACGACAAGGAAGCCTTTTTAAAAAAAGAAGTAGAAAAGAAATGGACAATTACAGCCGAAGAAAAAGGCTACGAAATTCCATTTACCAAACATTTTTATGTTTACCAACCTTTGCGTGAACAAGCAAAAGTGGTAAACGAAATGGCTGAACTTGAAAAAGAAAATCTTGATTTAATGATTGAATTAGGAATTACATTATGAGCAAGTACGAAACATATAAACCAAGTGGTATTGATTGGATTGGTGAAGTTCCTTTACATTGGCAGCGACAAAGAATAAAAACAATTTCTGAAAACCTTGACGGTAAACGTGTGCCGCTAAATAGCGGAGAGAGGTTTGATGTATCAGGAGACATCCCTTATTACGGTGCGACAGGTATTGTAGACTATGTTAGTGATTTTTTATTTGATGAGGAATTAGTATTAATAGGAGAAGATGGGGCACCTTTTTTTGAGCCTATCAAAGATGTTTCATTTATTATTCAAGGGAAAAGTTGGGTAAATAACCACGCACACGTTTTAAGATGCGATAAAAATAGAATTACTCCAAAGTTCTTAATGCATTGGCTAAATGTAGTTGACTATGCAAACCACATAAAAGGTAGTACAAGAGATAAACTCAATCAAAAAGATTTAGGAGGAATTGAGGTTTATTCACCAATTTTATCAGAACAACTCACCATTGCCAATTACTTAGACCACCAAACCCAAAAGATTGACCGCCTTATAGCCAACAAAAAAGCACAGGCAGAAAAACTAAAAGAACTACGGCAAATTGAAATAAACAATGCCGTTACCAAAGGCTTAAACCCAAATGCCGAACTAAAAGACAGCGGCATTGATTGGTTGGGTAAAATTCCGAAGCATTGGGCAGTGAAGAGGTTGAAGAATGTGTCAGAAAAAATAACTGATGGCGAACATATAGCTCCAAATTTTACAGATAGTGGAATGCCCTTTCTTTCAGCGAAAGATGTGAGGGAAAACGAAATACTTTTTGAAGAAGATAAATTTGTTTCAGAAATAGATGGCTTGAGTTTTAGACAAAGATGCAATCCAGAAAGAGGTGACGCTTTAATTGTTTCAAGAGGTGCAACTGTTGGCAGAGTTAGTATTGTGAAAACTGATAGAATATTTTGTTTGCTTGGTAGTGTGATATTAATTAAACCAACAAATAAAATTAATTCAGAATTTTTGTTTTACGCACTAACCAACCCTAAAATTCAGGAAAACCTATACCAAACATCGCAATCAAGTGCTCAACAAGCAATATATCTTGTAAATATTTCATTCCTAAAATTAGCAATTCCACCAATCGAAGAACAAATAGAAATTTCAAAGGTACTAGTGGACAAAACTAAATTGATTGATAACTTGATTAAGAATATCGAAACTCAAATCGAAAAACTGCAAGAATTTAGAAAGATAAAAATATACGAAGCCGTAACAGGCAAAATAAAAGTAAACGCTTATGTCGAAGCAACAGCGTAAAGATTGGGAACGCATTTTTGAAGACCATTTTTGTCATCAGTTAGATACAAAATGGGGCTACCGCATATTCCGTGATAGTGAAATTACGGTTGATAAGGTAAACTGTATTCATTGGGATAGGCTTGAACAGTTTTGGGAAGATACCCAACGTGCAAAATTGCAATCCATAAAATCGGAACTCAGTTACGAATGGAAAAAGGAATTAGGTAAAAAAATAAGCGAAGAGCTGGAGAGCAAACCACTGTTTCAACTATTGAAAGATGGTTTGAAAGTAAACAGTCAACACCATTTAGATTTATTGTATTTCAAACCCGAAAGAACCGACAATACAGAACAGACAGCCCAATACAAAAAAAATATTTTCAGCGTAATTCGTCAGTATCATTTTACCAGTGCCGCCAATGCAAGGCAACAGGAAGATGACCGCCAAAGCATTGATATTGTTATTTGTTTGAATGGCTTCGCCATTATTACTGTAGAACTCAAACACACCCTTGCAGGGCAAAATGTAAACGATGCCGTAATACAATATTGCAATCGAGATATTGACAGAGCCATTTATCACAGAGCTTTTGTACATATAGCATCCGATGACGAAAAGGCGAAAATTGCCACCACATTCAGCAAGCCACCTACTAAAGTCGATTTCAGAGAATTCAATACAGGCTTGCTCAATGAAAAAATAAAAGGCGATGATTATGCCGTTCAATACTTGTACAATGAAATTTTGATACCTGATAGCGTGTTGAATTTTATTGAACGCTACTTATACGGCAATACACAAAACTGGATTTTCCCACGTTACCACCAACAACGTTGTGTAAAACGCATTTATGATGACATTACAGAACATTACACCAAAAAGAAATCGCTGAACCTTCGCTATCTCATTCAGCACAGTGCAGGAAGCGGAAAAAGCAATACCATTGTTTGGTTGGTGCAAAACCTACGAAACTTGCACATCAAAAATCAAAAGTTATTCGACCATATCATTATCCTTACACACCGCATTAATCTTGACGACCAGATAAGCAAAGATTTTATCAAAGCCATTGGGCAAACAGGCGTTGTTGGGTATTGCAAAACCAGTAATGATGTTCGTTTGGCATTGGGAGAACGATTAGAAAATTATCGCAATCCTGAAATTCCAGTTAATTCGCCAGTAATCGTTACCATTCTGCACAAATTTACTTTCTTAAAAGATTTGGCAGACCAATCGGGCAAAAAGATTTGTTTCATTATTGACGAAGCACACACCAATCAGGAAGGCAAATTGCACGAAAAAATGGTGGATGTATTTGATGAAGCCACAGGATTAACTACACAACAAAAAGTAGAAGAAGAATCAGACGAGCAAGAGGAATTGATTGAAGAAATTTCGAGAAAGGAATTTCCGAACCTTTGCTTTATTGCATTAACAGCCACACCAAGCGACAAAACCATTCAGCATTTTGGTAGAGAAGGTCGTCCGTTTGATGTTTACAGTATGGATGAAGCCATTGGCGAAGGCTACATTATGGACGTTGCAAAAAGCATCATCACCTACGAAACACTTTACGAACTCAATTACAAACTGCCTGACGACCACAAGCAACACGAGTACCCAACTTTGCAGGTTTACCGAGCATTGAAGCTAAAAGCATTTGAAGATGATGAAGTAATAAAAGAAAAATGCAAAATAATTGTTTCCATATTCAAAGATAAAACAGCCGATAAAATTGAAGGAAAGGCAAAATCAATGATTGTTACTTCAAGCCGATTGAGTGCCGTTAAATACAAACTGTTTTTGGATGAAGAACTTCAAAGACGTGGTTTTAAATGGAAAACATTGGTAGCCTTTTCAGGACAAACCAATTACAACAGTAAATTATATTCCGAAACAGAAATGAACCGACCAAACAATCCGCAGTCTGTAAAGATTGAAGATTGTTTTGAGAAAGGCGATGACATTCGTTTTTTGATTGTAGCCAATAAATTTCAAGTTGGCTTCAGCGAAAAAATGCTGCATACAATGTTTGTAGATAAAGCACTACAAGACCGAAACGCAGTGCAAACCATTAGCCGCTTGAACCGAATTTATCCAGGCAAAAAGTTCGACACATTAACAGTTGACTTTACCAATTCGTATGATAAAATCATTAAGGCATTCCGCAAGTATCAGCACAATGTAGAAAGCCATAAAGAAGCAAACCCTGACGACCTTTACAAAATTAAAGACGAACTATTGAAGCGGGGAATATTTACGCTTGAAGATGTTGAAAATTGTGTCCGTTTGTTCAATAGCGAAAATGCTAACGACATTGCACCGCTTTCAGCCTTGCTAACTCAGGTTAAAGGCATATTAGAAGCCAAATGCGATATGGAAAAACGCAGGGAATTAAGAACCTTGCTGGCTCGTTATGTTAGTTTGTTTGGTTTTATCCGTGCTTTGTTCCGTTTGCGTTTCAAAGACAAAATTCTGATTGACTTTCACATTTTCGCTTCGCTACTTTTCAAAAAACTCGATCCAACAATGAGTGTCGAAGATTTAGAAGCGGAAATTGCCAAAGTGAAACTCAAAACTTTCGACATTGAAAAAATTACCGAAGGAGTTCAAGATCCCGATGGCGGAGACGATGACGATGAAGGTGATGGTGAAGGAGGCAATGGTGGTGGCAGCCAAACGGGTGGAAACGTAACCAATGTTAGACCAATGGCAACAGTTGAAGAAGTTGTAATTGCTATTAATTTACGTTTCAAAGAAAGAGTTTCACCCGAAGGAGTTTCCGTAGTAGAAAATTATTTGCAGACCTTACAGAAAGTAGATGATAAACAAGTTGCAGCCTTGAGAGCAACCATTAAAAACAACTTAACACAGGACGAACGCCAAGTTTATGATTTGGTTATTAAGGGCATAATGAACAAACTTTATACTGACTATATCATAAATCATTCACCACAGAATTATAAGGAATTAACTCAGGGTAATGTGCAAGAATTTATAAATCGTTCAGCCTATAAGATGTTAAGAGAAATGATTAGAACAACATTATAAAGAGCACTTTAAGATTGTATTTATAGATGTCTTATTTATAGTTACTTACAAATAATAGTAAATTATAATGTATTAATATTTGTTTGAAATAGCTGTTCTTCGTATCAAAAATATCTAATGTGCATTGGAGGGAATATACTAAGAACTATTTATTTGGGAGACTTTAAAGCGTAAAAATTCGAAAATAAATATGTGATTAAATTTGTGAATGTATTAATTAAATATGGTTGAGAACATTCCGGAACTCTTCATATACTTACGAAAATTAAATAATGATGAAAAGGATTAGCATGAAAAGTACAGACCCATTATTGGAGACAGCAAAAATCTTGAATATTCATATTAAGGAAGCAGAACTTAAAGATGTATTGCCATTAACTGTATTATTGAATGACAACGTATATCAATTATATGAAACCCGATTATCGGAAAAAGACTATAAGATAGAATATACAAGTATTGTAAAAGAAGGCATTGATCAAAAGACATTAACATTCGAAGGAGATGATGAAAGAAGTGTTGTTGTGGATGTTTTGGATTGGTTGCTTGATTCGAAGGTTATTGCTAATATGAACAGTAAGCAGTGGCGCATATATGGTGAGTATAATTTGGAAAAATATTTGGAGCATATCTCTCAATTTATGCGATTAGAATACGGTTTTGGCAAATCTACATTACTAGATTTGGTTTTAGATAAAGGTGAATCAGATGCCCTACAGTATTTTAGATCTGAAGGGAATGCATGGGGTTTGGATGGAGCGAACTTTTGGTGGTTATTTATTTTGGCAGATGTGGAACTTTATGATGGTGAATATGTTGATTTCCCATTTTTTAATTTATTTATACAAGGTAATAAGTACGTTGTCAAAGCAAAGGAGATTCTTGAGAAGACACGTAGTGCTGCATTTATTTATGGTCAAATATGTGACACAGCTTGGGCGCAGAGTTTACCCTTGTGTGAAATTGAGAAAATATTTCCTGGGTTTATGGAAGATTATTTGTTAAAGGAAAAAGAAAGGTTGGATCAGCATATAGATTATCTTGAAGAGGAACATTTAGAGGAATTTAATAAAATCGGAAGAAGGGCTGGCCTGAAAGATATCACCTCAACGTCTGAACAGCCTTTGCGAAAAATAGATTTATTCAGAGCTTTATATTTTAATATAGATAAAATCAAACACGGACTTTACCATACAATTGATCAATTAGATTCTATTCCTGGTTTGATATTATTAAATTATATTTTACCTAATAGCTATATAGTGCATTTCATCAAAAAGGAAGCAGAGAATTATAGAGTGAATATATTCAGTGAAATTCCTTTTGAACTTGCGAATAGGATATTCAAGTATTCAGAGTTATTTACAAAGTACGATTTGGAATATGAGGATATGATAGCTTATTTGTTGTTTTATATTTATGAAGATGCGCATTATTGCACCGATGGTAGCGACTTTTATTCTGGTGTAAGCGGACTTGGTGATCAAGTATTTAGTGGTAAATATGAATACGAATGGTATTTCAAAAATAGGAGCAGGGTTAAAAAATTAAATTAAAACGAAAATTGAGATTGTTTAATTTGTATGCCCCTCAAAAAACTCTACTCCACCTACCACATCACCAATTCCGGTGAACTGAAAACCAGCCAGATCCTGGAGCTGGAACTGTCCTACCACCCCGGGCATTTGCAATTGATTCATTCGTTTTTGAGAGGGAAGTCGAGGAAGGATTCGGCGGGGGAATGTGATTTTATTTTGGTGGGCGAGAAGGGATTTGTTGTTTTGGAAGTCAAGGGAAGTCGGTGGCAACTGCAGTACAACCAGTTCAAGCAGAAGAAAGGAGAGGGTTGGATAAGCAAAGAATAGTCGGTAGTACCGGGGCAGAAAGAAACCAAATAGAGCTTGACATTGAGTGGGATGAATTCGTTGAAAGGTAAGTTTTTCAGTTTGTTTGCGATATATTGTAGAATAGCTATCTTTGTAACATATCAAACAGGATATGTCATTCGATGCAACATACCCATTTCCTTTACCGGAGCTTCCCCCAAAGTTAGATTCCGGTCAGAAAACCCTTGTAAAATGGCTTTTAAAGGCGCGTACCGAGCTTGGAGAGCTCAAGGGCTATTCTCACGCCCTTCCTAATCCCGGATTGCTTTTAAGCCCCTCCATCCTCCGGGAATCTGTTGCCAGTTCCGGAATAGAAAACATTAATACCACGGTCGAAAAGGTCTTAGAGCAACAATTGTTTCCGGAATCGGAACAGCGAATCGAAAACAAGGAGGTTTTACGTTACCGGGATGCGGTCTTGTACGGTTTTACCGGAATGAGGAAACTTCCAATCGGTAACCGTCTTATTTTAGGTATCCACAAAGAGCTCCTGGCAGAAAATAGCCACGGATACAGAAAAACACAGAACCGGATTGAGAATTCATCAACCGGGAAAGTGCTTTATACACCACCTTCATCAGGAGAAATAAGCAAGCTGATTGCGAACTGGGAAAGTTACATTCACAATCAGTCAGATGAAACAGACCCGCTCATTAAGTGCGCCATTTCTCATTATCAGTTCGAAGCAATTCACCCCTTCGGAGATGGTAACGGCAGGACAGGTAGAATACTCATGGTATTATATCTTGTGCAGGAAGGCTTACTAAGTTTTCCAATGTTGTACATCAGCGGCTATATCAACAAACACCGTTCGGAGTATTATCGCTTGTTGAATGAAGTGACTTCAAAAGGGAAGTGGACGGAATTTGTAGAATACATGCTCAAAGGCTTTTACCTTCAGGCAAAGGAGACAAAGGAAGTCCTGTTAAAAATAATCGCATTGCACCAGGCAATGAAAGAAGGAATCAAACAAAAATGTCCGGCAATTTATTCCTCCGATTTGGTTGAACAGTTGTTTGCAATGCCAATCATCACCCCTGTCCGGCTCGGCACTTTGTTAGGCATCCACTATACAACAGCCACCCGTCATTTAAAACAACTTGAACAAAAAGGGTTCCTGGTTAATCAGCAAGTGGGTAAGTACCAGTTATACATCAACAAGTCGTTGGTAGAACTTTTAAGAAGCTAAAGGAATCACAAGGTTCCTGGACTCATTATTGAAATGGAAGTTTTTCAAACGTTATGCCCCTCAAAAACTCTACTCCACCTACCACATCACCAACTCCGGTGAACTGAAAACCAGCCAGATCTTGGAGTTGGAATTGTCGTACCATCCCGGGCATTGGCAGTTGATCCATTCTTTTTTGAGAGGGAAATCGCGGAAGGATTCAGCTGGGGAATGTGATTTTATTTTAATTGGGGAGAAGGGCATTCTTGTATTGGAAGTGAAAGGCAGCCAATGGAAACTGCAGGATCACAGGTTCAGTCAAAAAAGGGAGAAGAGTGGATCAATAAGGAATCGCCCTTTGTTCAGGTGCGAGAGAACAAGTCGGCACTGATTGATATTCTCCATAAGAATGGAATCAAGGATGTCCTGGTGGCCAATGCTGTTGTTTTTCCGGAATGTACTTTCCCTTTGCAGGATCCACCTGATCCTTTCTGGCACCTTGGAAAGGCAGAGGAAGTTTCCCTCTCGCTTTTTTTGGAAGAAGTATTGGAAGAACAATTTGCTCTACAGACGGTGACAAATGGCCTGAGGTTAAATGTCCTCAGCCGCGACAGGATGGAGCAGATCTCAAAGCTGCTCTGCCCGCAGGTTATGCCCAATGAGGTTTTGGCTCATCTGTTGCTCTCCCAGGATGAGGCCAAACGCAGAGCTTCCGATAACCTCAGAATTTTGGATGGCCTGAATGAAAACAAACGCATTCTGATCCAGGGTCCTCCGGGAAGTGGAAAATCGAGTTATGCACTCGCTATGGCGGCCCGGAAGTCGGCAGAAGGCTATAAGAAGATACTTTATCTCTGCTGGAACGAATTGCTTGCAGCCTATAATAGTTACAAACTGCAGGGAGCTAGGTATCACAGGTGCAGAAGCCTGGCCTTTTTACCGGTATGTCTGTTACCTTATGGAAGAGGCCGGTTTGAATCCGCAGGACCTGCCGTTTGAGAAATTAAAGGAGCCAGGGGCTTTGCTGAAGGCCCTGCACGAAGCGCTGGATTACCTCGAGAGTGCCGGGAAGAAACCAGTGTACGATTACATCATCATCGACGAAGCGCAGGATCTTTTAACAAGGGAATTGATGACGTCGTCAACCGGCTTGCGGCGCCGAAGGACGGCTTGATTCAGGGCAGTTACATCATCTTCTACGACAATACCCAGGCCTTCCGGCAATCCATCGACGAGGAACGATACCGCGAATCCCTTAACTGGTTCCGGGAATATGCCGCCATTTACCAACTCTACCACCGCTACCGCGGCACTGCCGGGGATGGGCTGTATGAATTCATTTCCGACCTCGACAGCCGGAACATTGACCCGGAGAGGAAGTACGGAGATGATGTGATCATCCGGCGCTGGAAAGACGAAGCGGAAGCGTTGCGGCTTTTGGATAAAACCGTGAATGAGGTAAAAAATCGCGCCGGCTGGAAGCCGGAGGACCTGGTGGTGCTGTTTTCTTCCAATCTTGTTTCCGGTTTGTCGCCCCGTCAGCGCCCGCTGGATGAGCAAATGGATCTTCGTCCTGAATACGTCCGCATCACACCCGAAAATCTTTGTTCCAAATTAGACGGAGTTAAATTCACAACCGCCCTTTCCTACAAAGGCCTCGAGCGCGACGTGGTGATCCTGGTCATGAAAGATCTGTATGACCAGAGGATAGATACCTTATACCAGCTGCTCATCGGAGCTTCCAGGGCAAGGATCAGGGTGTATGTGTTGGTGGGGTAGTTAGGAAAAAATTGAATGGAATGAAGCCTTGCTGCACAGGGTGCTGATCAGGGCAAAAAAAGAAACCTGAGAGAAATCTGCGGGTACGGATGGAACAGGTATCCTCAAGGGTGATTAGTTGACGATCGCTGCAATAGAATAAGCTTCGAGAGCAGAAGTGATTGTGCGTTCTGAAAAAAGTACGATAGGTTTTCAGGAGGATTAACGGTGAACATTTGTACTCTTTAAACTGATGGAATAGGTCTTAAACAATAGTCACGATAAAGATGAACCGAAATAAAAAGGCAGCCTTTGAAAAAGCCGTCGGACAGCTGAACTGGCCGATCATTCTAAGTATTTTGAAAATGTTGCCAGGGAGCAGTCCCATGACGGAAGCAGAGCAGAAAGCCGCTTTGCTGAATTTAATAAGTACTGCTTACGAAAACAGTCTCAGGGAATTGCAAACGCCTATCTGGCTCATCCGGTTCAAAAAGTATTTTAGCAGGCTGGAAATCTTATTTGTTCCTCTTCAAACCGTGAAACAACTGTCATCAGGATCCGCGGGAAGTGTTCCTTCGCTGGAACCTGAAGCGATGGAGTTACTGGCACTTCGTGAATTGCTCCTGAATGCGGAGGCGAAGCAAAATTACGAGCTGTGCGCAAAAGTGCAGCGGCTTATCGAGGAACTGGAAGGAAAGGGCGAAGATCATACATGCAGCGATTCAGAGAGGGAATGAATGCACTTTGCGCAACCAGGATGGTTGTGCGTGAGTGATGAAAATCATTGAATAATAGCTTCGAAGGAGTTATTATAGGTGCGCTTTAAGTATAGATTCTAGTAAAATATTTCAAATTAAAGTTTGTTGATATGTCCAATTACTACGTAACAATGAAGAGGGCAAGAATCGTTTACAACGAAATCCTTGTGATGGTTGAAGCCAAAGATCCGGAAAGCGCCGCCATTCAGGGCAGGAGTTACAAAGACGGGGAGTTCATTGATAAGGGGCCTGATGTGGAGGGGCCTGTGATCGATGTTACTGAGATTGTAAAGGTGGTGAGGACTTGAGGATTTAAAAATACTATTCAGACATTCGATAATTAAATATTATCATACAATGACAAAAAAGGAACCCAAAACAGAATGGTTTCCCAAAAAATGGGAGAAAAGTTCCAGCCAAGATTGTTCGATTGAAATTATTGATATTTTAGAAAGTACGAAGTACGACCCCTTATTTTTAAATTATTATAATTATGATACATATAAATCATTACCTCCTCTGGGTCGAAAGACTCAAGGTACATATATAGAAACGGAGCTCCTTAAAAAACTCTGTGGCTCAAATTGCGATCAACAGGAATTCCGTAAGGAAAACTGGTTATTGAAAAAAAAATATAATGAATTTATAAAATTTATTAAAAAAGAAGTGGATTCTGGTTCCTTTTTTAAGGGGCTTGATAAAAAAAATGGATCTGAATTTGATTTGATCTGTTTATTAGGACACCGCTTATACATTATTGAGCCAGATGCTAATCGGGCCGATCAGGTTGCAAAAAAATATTTTTCGCGTATGGCTTTGCTTTACAAGCAAAACAATATCTATAATGAAATTCATTATATTTCGTATTGTTACAAAGGTCACAAAAGAAATAATACGAATGAAGTAAAAGTTTATTTTGAATTGTGCAGGACATTATCTGATTTATTGTCTGATAAAAGGGAGGACTCGTATCCTTCCGTTTATTTTTATGGATGGTACCCGGATTGAAGGGGATAGATGGAAAATTTGGAGTTTTCAGAATGCTTTTTTTTGCCCTCTATATTAAACAGTTGATAACTAAATTATATATTCGTAATAGCGTGGTTCCGGAAATGGATAATTTAAAAATATCGTCGAATAGAGTGTCTACAGATTGATATGATACAAGCTCAGCTTTTCATATGCAGACTGAGTATATTCGTGAAAGAAAGTATTATAAAAACGATGGATATTTAGAGCAAGACTAAAGAAAGTTTATTCAAAAAACGTTTTACAAAGAACACATGTGTGATTCTGAAAGAAACAATGCTGTTGACGATGATACCCTCATCGTAATAAAGCAGAATATCCTTCATCACATCTGTTCGGCCACCGGTGTGCACGAACCCTGGGATTTTCTGAGCCTGCAGGAACTGGTTTTCCGGATGCAGATCTTTTTTCCAGAAATGCTGATCCAGTCCAGCTACGGCGAAGGTGCTTATTTCTTTTCGTTCTTTTACAATTCGGTGAGGCATTTCGTCAGGCTTCCCGACCTGGTCCGGATGGTTCGCAATGCGGACAAGGAAAAGTCTTCCCTGGAATCAAGAACGGAAGTGACCGCGGACATGGTAAACCGCAAAGCAGGATTCATAGCGCGCTTCATCCAGGAGGAAGTCATGATTCTTGGAAGATACGCGCATAACAAAGACAAGTTAAACTATATGATCCTTCCGGAATTTCCTCTATTGGAGCATGGCCGCAACCGGAGGGTGGATGAGGATATTTTTGCGAAGAAGATTGCGGATGCTGTTTTTAGGTAGGGGCGGATAGGTTTTAATAGATCTTGTTAAAGGCAATATTATTACCTCAAGCAAAAAAATCATTTGACTTTTAAAAACGGTAAAATGAAACAGGCTTTTATAATCAGGTGTGCTCCGAGTGGAGTTAATCGCATTACTGAACTACTTGATACGGATCAGATAGTAATTGGGTGGTCTCTAACGAAAAATGAATTGTTTAATAAAACACTTCAAAGAGAAGATTTTAAAAAGATATTAATAAGTCATTATCATGATTATAAAGATGATCCATATTCACTTGGGCAAGCTACCGGTTACCTTTGGCGTTTTATTAGGGAAATGGAAATCGGAGATTTTGCATTAGTTCCTGTCTCAGGGGCATTTTACCTTGCGGAAATCATGAGTGATGTGATTTGTATTAAAGATAAAGTAAAAGAAGATACTGCAATCAGAAGAAATGTACGCTGGCTTAATGACCAAAATCCTATTAGCCGTGAATATTGTGAAGCCGGTTTGATTTCTCGGCTTAAGTACCAGGGCACATGTGTAAGCGCAACGGATTTATTAGTTAGCATTGAAAATGCTTTGAAGTGCGATAAGGAGAAGAAGGCACCTAATTTCCAACAACAACTTAATGAAAATCTAAAGAAACAGGTGAAAGAGTTTTTAATTTCTCCTCAATCAGCACTTTCGCCCGATAAGTTTGAAAATTTGATCATGAAATTGTTGAAAGGTTTAGGAGCTGTAACGGAAAAGCCGTCAAGGAAAAGATATCCAGGTTCAATTGCAGATGTTGATGTAATTGCTAGTTTTGTTCAACTGGGTTTACAAATCTATGTCCAGGCAAAAAATCATTATAAAATAAGCGATGAACATGCCGTAAAGCAAGTGATTGAAGCAATTCAATTTGACAATCGGGATAATTCAAAAGGAATATTTGGATGGGCGGTGACATCCGGTGTATTTTCAGATAAAGCTTTGGCATTAGCAAATGAAAATGGCATCAGATGTATTGATGGAGATGAATTATCTGAAATGATATTGTCCATTGGACTGGATAAATTCAGAGAAGATGTTTGAATGAAATATTAAGATACTTTATCACAAAGAATAGGGTAGGGTGGATTAGTTCAGTGCTCTAAAAAATTAGATTTGATATGATAATTATTTACAAAAAAATAGAATGGACATTCTGATGAAGGTCCTTCAATGAAAAAACGTATCAATAATCCTAATCTGATTCATGTTTTTTTCCGTTGGAGAGCAGATTGATTATTTGTTCATTTCTGACCTGACATTTATTGGTATAAGCAGCGGAAGTGATTATTGTTCCGGAAAGCTATATATGATTTTTCGATGTTAGTGATTTTATTGCCTTCCATGCCATTACCCAAAGTGTTTTCAAGCAGCGAGGTTAAAAACTGATCCTCATTTTCGCTTTCTTGTCCATGGCGGCTGCGGAAAAGGGTGAGGTTGCCCCAGAAAGGGTTTTGTCCGTTTCGCGGAAGGAAGATTTGCTTTTCTTCGAGAATGCAATCTTCACCGAGACGGTATTCCAGCCAGTAACGCATATTGTGTTCTTCGCCCGCATAGCAGATATGCGTGAAATGTCCTTCCGGCACGATGTCGCCGAAATAAACGCAGTGTTCTCCTTCCGCAGAACAGAAACGCGCCGGCATATCGAGACGATAACCGTTTTCAAATTCGATTCGCTCGCGCTCCCATGCGTCTGTATAAAACAAGCGCATAGCGGGGGGGCGATGGTGTTCCACCGCTTCCCAGTGGTGTAACCGCTCACCACGAACGTCCCGCTTCGGCTATCGACGATTTGAGTGCTGCGGGAACTGTCGGTGCCGAGCAACTCGTAATGAAAGTCGTCAATTTTGCGGGCCAAAGCCCTGGATGCAGGAACCAGGTTCACGGAGTTTTTTCCGTACTTCCCGGCTATTTCCGCCTTGACACATACAATATACACTCCATGGGAATTGTGGGACATGCTGCCGGTTTTTGGGGTTATGTAAAAAACACAAGAAAGGAAAAGGGGCCGGGGGAGGCCCTTCTCTTTAGATGAAATCGCCGCGTTCATACCCCTTGCTCAAAAGGAGTTTGCGAAATCGCTCTTGCGCATGCTTCAATTCATTTCCGACCCAGGCAGTTGTACGATCCAAGGCTGCGGCAATTTCCGCATACGACATCCCCTTCCAATACCTCATCTCAAAAAGAGTTCGGTCCTTCTCCGAAAGATAGGCCTTCATTTTTTTAATGATCTCGGCGTCAAAGCCGGCATCTTCGGGTAAAATACAGGCTGAAGAATCGCTTGTCCCGACTTCATCGTCACCGCAGGAATAGTCATCCGAAGGATTCGTTACGGCCATGTTGTCATCAAATTCTTCCGTTCTTTTGTTTTTGTTTTTACGAAAGATATCCATCGCAATATTTTTCACGATGGTGAACACCAGGGCCCTGAATCGCAGATGAGCATAGGCGCTTACGGGTACTTTTTCATACACGCGAAGCATCGCCTCCTGCGTGGCATCTTCGGCTTGTTCCACATTATTACGAAAATAGCGCATCATCCTGTCATAGACAGGTTTGTGGTACAACTTGTAAAATTCAGTAAACGACTCCGGATTTTTGTTTTTCATGTTTTCATGTTTTTTAGGTTTGATGATGAAGGAACCGGCCGGAACAGTTTTCGGGTTTAGATCCGAAGCCTGGCTCCGACGAGCTGCCGGATGCAGGAAAACATAAAAAATACTCTGAAAAGGCTGTTTGAATTGCTTGTCAGGGAAAAGCAGAAAGAAGAAGGGGTGAAGGTGTGTGTCATGATGGGTATGTTTAGTTCAATTACGCTTGAGGGTGTAGATTTGTAACAGAAAATTGGTGCTTTTGATGAAATAAATTTCACTTCTTCTAATTCAGGGTTCCGAAGCCGGGCTGAAGCGATTTTATTTCTTTTCATGGTTTGTTTTTTTTTGCTCTATCATGACGAAGTGCTTTTGTTTTCATATCATCGCATTGAAAATATTTTTACCCTGTTACTTTTCGTTCAAAAAGTAGCGACCGGAGGAGACCCGCTCAATCGCTGCCGGCCAGGTACTCCGGATGTTTGAGATCGCAGAATTTGTAATAGTTAAGAATGATGAAAAGGCAGGCGGTATTTTTGTTTTTCCTGCTTTTTTTCTGTTCATCACGGAGAAATCCCTTTGGAACCGAGAATTCAAGGGACATATAGCCACCCGTGTATTTTCGGATGATCTCACGAATGCCGGCATAATCGATGGTGTCCATGTTCGTACATTCCATAAAAATACCCAGTCTGAACCCGCGGTAAATGCGGATGACCACATCTTTCACGCTGATGCAGGAGATCATTTCCGTCATGATCTCCTCTTGTTGTGCTTCAAGTTCGCGATAGGCAGAACCGATGAGGTATTCAACTCTTTTTGTATCGTTCATGGTTGTTGTTATTTTTATGGTTAACTGCTTGGAGGCAGAATTATATCATCAGCGCGTAAATTATTTTAAGTTCACCAGGGCTCGATGTTCCTAGACTTGAAAATAGCGCGCAAGGATGCAATCGCGCGTTTCATCACATTCGCCGTTGCGGCGGTGGAAAGCCCGATGGCCTTCGCGATCTCCGGATTTTTCATATCCTTCATATGGCGCATGAGAAGGACCTTACGATCCCTGGGCCTTAATTTCATAATGCATTGACGCATTAGATCCATCACCATCCGATTGTGGAGGAGGTCTGACGGATCCGCACCGGCTTGAAGTGTGCAGGTGAATTGGCTCTCGTTTCCATCCTCATCCGCATAATTCCATGCGGTAGAAAAATCAACGGGAATATTCCTTTTGTTTTTCCTGTAGCGGTCAATGCAGAAATTTCTGAACGCTTTATATATATAGCCATCGTAATCCGAAGGGCAGATGCGTCCTTCGCTGACCTTGATGGAAAAAGCAAGAAGAAAATCCGAAATGGCATCTTCCGCTTCCTCCTTCACCGTGCTGAACCGGCGATGTATGTTTAAAAAGTCTTTTCCTTTCGACATGAAGAGGACAGCAAAAATCTCCCCGGCAAAGACACCGGAACCGATATTTTCTATTTTGTTGATCATGGTGATGGGGTTTGGGTGAGTGATGGGCATAGATATCCAGGGACAGAGGCGGAAGCCTTTGCAGGGAGCCACGGGGTGGCAAGCCATGACCGGTTCCACCGGGGAACCGGAGGCCGGTATTACAAGATCAGGGGTGAAGCTGTGGGGCTTCGGTCAGCAAAACCTTTCTCGGGTCGGACAGACATGTCCGTAAAAAAGAAGAAAGCAAAACGAATGAATTGTAAGATAGCACCGGTTGTGTTCTTCATCCTATCTGTTTTGGTGTTGGCTACGATCAAATGGAAAGAGCGACGAACAGCAGCTCCGGAACGCATGCATCCCTTGCACTGGCCCATAGCGTCCAATGCAGTGGCCAGGACTCTGTCGGCCGGTGTAGGGAAGAGGAGGAGTGTTTTTCTTTCGTTCACGGTACAAATGTAAATCAAAAAACACTTCAATGCAAATATAAATGATTAAAAATCAAGTAGTTATAAAAGCATAGAGCTCCCATGTATAGTACCCGGATGTTTAAGTATCATGTAAAATTTCGAAACGTGAAAAGGGGAAGGAGTTAAGAATCAGGGAGATTTATTTTACACGAAAGCAGTAATCGGAGAAAAAAGTGGATGGGAGTTTTAAAAAAAATGTGTAGGTGGGAGAGGTTGATTTATTTTAGAATGAGAATTCAGGTTGCACGACCTAAGTACTATAGCTTACGTTTAAACTCATCGAGTAATTTTGAATAAAATAAAATTATTTGGAATGTCCTTTATTACAGGTAATAATATTACGTATTTATGAAAAATGTCTGTATCAGTCCAATTAAAATAATTTATGGATTTCCAGAACTTCAATGTCTACAGGTCCTCGAATACCGACATAATTCTGTGCACTGTTAAATCTATATTCATGAGGATAGGTCACAAGACCAGCTTCCACCGGATTGTGATGAATGTATTGAATTTTACTCAATGTAAATTTCGGCTCAAAAACTTCTTCAGCATGACTCCGTTTTGCCAAATTTGATATTTGGTATTTAATTTATTTTGTTGGCCATGATGACTAAATTTTTCGAGTAAGAATTCGCGCCTGCTTTCTCTTCCGGTAAGGATCATTGAAATAAGTTTTCCGGTTGTATATTTTTTAAAATCGCGAACGATGTCGCTCAGATTCCCTTCTTCAGCCCGGCACAATAAATGAATGTGATTTGTCATCATCACATAGGAAAATATTTTCAGTGATTTCTTCCGAATGCAATAGTTTAAACTTTCGCAAAGAAAATATTTGTATTCCGGCCTTGTGAAAACATCAATCCAGTCAACCACAGTGAATGTTACAAAATACGCTGCATCCTGTTTGTGGATTCTATACGCATGTCCCATTCCACAAATATTTTATTATTCATTGAAAAAATAAAACCCAATAAGCTGGTTCTTATAGTATGTATTTTTAATTCGGAGCTTAAAGATTCTTGGGCAACTGAAAATCTTTACTACTATAGCAATTCAATCTAAGTCCGTAAGCACTATGCAACAGAATTGAATAAAATGATTATATTTCTAAGGTCTTAGTCTTAATAACGGGCCAAGTCCTCTGACGCACAGGCTTGCGTTAAAGACTTGGCCCAGCGGATAAGTTATTCCGACAGAAGGTCCATATGCGGTAGAAGTCGGCAAGAAATTTATTGTGATGCACGTCCATCCCAATACCTCCAAAGCCCGGCGTGAAGAGTTGATGCGGGAAAGGTACCGCGCTGAACTAAAAAAACTGCTGACAGGTATCATTGTAAAATGGGAAAAGAAAATGGAACTTCGCCTGGACGACTGGCAAGTGCGGCAGATGAAAACCAAGTGGGGTTCCTGCAATCCGAAAAAGAAACGCATACTCCTGAATTTAGAGCTTGCCAAGAAACCTGTTCACTGCATCGAATACATTGTCGTGCATGAGCTGGTACATCTTCTTGAGCGCACACACAATGAACACTTCGTAGCTTTGATGGACCGTTATCTTCCCAATTGGAAGCGGTTACGCGATGAGTTGAATAAGCTGCCGGTGAGTCATGTGGAGTGGGGGTATTAGGGAATTTTGAATTTTGAATTATGAATTATGAATTTTGAATTATGGATGAAGGGTGAGGAATAATAAGTTGTTGTTTTATACTGGGTGTTTTTATGATGACGAAAAGTAAAATGAAATCGCGTAATCTGGTACTTCTTTCAGTAAAGCAGGCGAAAACGGTGGAGGAGTTTGTGGACCATTGGCGTGCTTATTACCAATATGGTGATTCAGAGCGGTACAGTTTGAATATTAAGGTCAGGAAATTTACTCCTACGAATTTGCGGGAATTGTATCGTTGGAAGAACGGAATGACTTTGGAGGGGAGTGGAACAAAAGAGAAATCACTAGAGAAAAAAATAACATCGAAGACAAAAAAGATCAATCAGTTCAAGTTAGCGAAACGGGTTGACCTGGATGCGTTCAACAAGGAGTTTGCGAATATAAGTGCCGTATGGAGAATTTTTCTGTTGCATATTATCAAACCCAGGGTATATCCAATGTACGATCAACATGTACACAGGGCATATCTTTATATTCACGGCAAGGATTGGTCGGGTATTCATAATAAAATTTCAAATGAGAAAAAGCTTCAGTTTTATTTTGAGCATTATTACCCTTTTGTCAAGCAATTAAACTATTCGAATTTAAAATCGCTGGATGAGGCTTTATTTGCGTTTGGGCAGTATTTGAATATAAAGAAACAGGGGATTAATTTGTGGAAATAAATACACGATGGAGTACGATCAATACATCTAATTTTGTGTTATGACTTCTCATGTAGATGGAATTATCAACCCGGAGCTATTTGCCAAAGAACAAATTAAAATTTTATTCATTGGGAAGGAGCCCAATAAATCAAATCACAATGTAGCTGAAGGCGAAACTGTCTCATTCATTGATGAATGGTGTAATCGGAAGCCGAATTATCAATTTGCGCAGAGAATTGCCGAATTGGCGTATGGCATTTTTACAAATTTCAGGAATCATGACGAGATTTCCGGGGAAGACAAAAAGGAAATTAGATATGGGATTTTAAAAAGAATTGCATTTCTTAACATTAAGAAGGAATCTGGGAAGGACACAATTTCTGATAAAGAACTGTCAGCGGCTGCTACCAAAAACAAACCGGTAATTGATGAGCAGATCAAAAATATTAAACCAAATGTAATAATCATTTTGTTTCGAATAATAAAATTGTCGAACAACTTTTTAATAATATAAAATTTAAACCATCAGGATTCGGGTGTTTGTATGGGGAGACGTGTGATTTCAGAATTTTGCAGATGTACCATCCATCAGTACGGATTGGATCAGCTGCATTGTATTCTTTATTGAAAGTTAATTTTGAAAAATTGGGATGGGTTTCATGAAAATATTTTGAATGTGGATTAAAATGGGATTCAGATACCAGAGAAGAATTAACTTAGGCAGCGGATGGGGTTTTAATCTCAGTAAGTCTGGTATATCCAGCAGTTATCGAGGTAGATGGGGTAGTGTGGGACGAAGGGGAATTTCATTGCGGACAGGAATTCCCGGATTAACGTATTTGTTTTCTAGTCGTAAACAAAAATCAGAAGGATTCATCGTTGATGCTGTAATTTGGTTTTTTCATTTGTTGTTGTTAGTGGTATTTTTATCATTCATGCAGCCTTCTTCATAGTTCTTCCTGCTGTAATTCAACTCTCTTTTTGGCTTGTCCTTTGGTTATTTGACATTGTTGTATACTTAGTGAAAAATCGTAATAGGAATGTAGTTGCCGGCATGAATGAGATTAAAGTGCAGGAGAGTTTTGGTTCCCCAATTCCGTCGATACTGAATGAAGAATCAGGTTTGGCAATTCGAAACAATGAAGTAAAAGTGACCCTGAATCCTGTGTAGATATTCAAGGATTGGAAGTGTTCTGTAGCAACATTTTGGGGTTTATTCATAAGGCGGAGCACAATCAAAAAATAATTGATTATTGCAGGAAGACAGGTCTAATTGGATATGGCAGTATGCCCGAAGGCCTATCGCTTTTTGAGTTTCTGGTAGTGCAGGATATCTACAAAATACTTCAGTTGTCATCAGAATTAGCTGAGAATGCGAAATTACTGATTTTGAAGTATACTATTTGGCGCTTCACTACAAATGCCCCTCAAAGATCTTATAATGCTTATAAATTATCTTATCAAGTCAAGGAGAAGCAGTACAATCCTGACATAATACCTTCGACACCATTTTCACTTGATGAATACGTGTACAGAATCAAAATAAATTCTGGAATTACCGGGGAAAAATTTTATTTGAATGGAGTTCTTTTTTTATTGTTTGATAAGAAAGATTCTCATCAAGAAACCCATTATAGTGAAAGCTATCGCAGAATAATGGTTTCAATTCTCGGATTTATACATACAATTGACACTCGCTTTTCTTCCAAATTGAGATATGTCCTGGAGTTTATAGACGATGAGGATTATCAGAGTAAATTAAATGCAATAGATCAGATTTGGTATTCATCATCTCATCGTTAAAATCCTGTAACATAGAAAATTAAAATACTATATAGATCAGTTTAAATATTTTGGTTGGTTTGATCGAAAAAATTATGTGTAATAACCTTTTGTCATTTTAATTAATGAATCATCACCTTTTGACTCTTCATGCCACCTGTTGAGCTATTTATATTGAGAATATAAATTCCGGCAGGTAGGTTTTCTATATTAAGATTTATGTATGAGTTTCCAAAAATTTCATTTTTGGAATTGAGGACCTCTCTGCCATCCATTGTATAGAGTGCCGCACCTATGACGTAATTTTCATGATTTGAAATTAGAATTGAGGGTTCATGAACAGTAACCTCAATATTTTCAAGGATGATCTGAGAATCACTATTTGAAATTCTTTCCAGGTCATATTCTCCGATATCAATTAGAGAAGGGAATTCGGATGATGTTAGTTGACTTATATCGAGATTGGTCGCTTCATTTGAATTCGATGTGCTATTGATAATGATCGGTCTTTCGTATTGGTATGAATTGAAGTTAGGATTGTTACCGGAAATAATTCTATCAATTGTATCGTGATGTCGCTTGTGTATTACACGATAGGTGACTTTGTCGCTTGAGTACAGTGTTGAATCGAACATTTTGACGCGGAACTGGATAACCTGGCCAAAATTTAATGTTCTAATGTCAATTTGATAAGCAAATATCCAGCCGGTGCAGGGATTTGGCACAATAGTATTTTGTAATGCCGCCCATTGTGTGTTATCCGGATTCACTTCTCCCCAAAATTCAGCAAACGCAGTCGAATTAACGCCGAAACCCGAAAGAATCAGGTAACCATTTTGGAGGCTTGGAGGATTGATGCCGATGATGGGGCTACATTGGGCGAGAACTGTTCCAATGGAATAATAAAATGTTAAAAGAATAACTATAAATGTCTTGTAAGGTATTTTCATTGGAATTAGTTTTTTAAAATTAAAAACAAACCAAGATTATTATATCTTTTGATTGTGCAATTAGATCACAAGGTTTTATGAGATTAGTAGATTACCAATTTGCTTCTAAAGAAATGCTTATTAACAACTACTTCAATAAGGTAAATTCCGGGTATACTATTTTCCAGTTGGAATTCGAATTTATTTTCTCGAGAATCTAATTGTTCGGCCACCATTACGCCCATTCCAGTGTAGAGCCGTAAGGATGTCGGTGATGATATGTTTGATTCACCTTTGATTTCAACTGTGAAAGAACCATTGTTAGGATTTGGATATACTTGAATTTCTGTGTGGTTTTCATCCATTGAAGCTTTTAAAATTGAAAAATAAATTGAATTAGATACCCCGTTGCATCCAATTGAGTCGGTTATTTCTACATAATAATATCCTTCGTTCATAGCTATCATCGTATCCACATCAGAATTTGTTAATGGGATATACGATGTTGTATCCGTTCCATAGTACCATTGAAATATACAGCTATCATAAGCACAGGAAGTTGAAAGCGTGTCTCCATTAATATTAATACCTGCAACAATTGGTAAAGGTTCAGTTAAAACAGTTAATACAGAATCCATACAACCGTTTAAATCGGTTATTCTTAATGTATAATTACCTGCTAATAAATTTCCAATTGAATCAAATGAGCCACCGGAGGACCAATTATATGTATATGGTGGTATGCCGCCAAATAATGAATCAAGGATTATAAAACCATCATTTGCTCCGTTACATGAAATTCCGTATGTGTTATAATTTGAATGTCTAAGGATGGTTTCAAGTGGATCAGGTTGATTCAGAAAAATCGTTTCATCGAATGTGCATCCATTTGTATCAACAATGTGAACATCATATGTGCCTGATGGGACTTGTTGAATTACAGTATCAGTTATTCCATTCGACCATTCGAAATGATAGGGAGGGGTACCTCCGTTAACCTCGTTCACATATGCTAAGCCATCGCTTCCGTTGAAGCATCGGATATTCACGCCATTAATACTTGCACTTACTATCAGAGGGTACAAGGTACTTGACTCAGTAAGTGTAATGCTATTTGAAATTGAACAGCCATTTACATCTGCAACATTTAATAAATAAAGGCCTGCTGCAAGATTACGTGGATCTGCATCACTACTTGAATAACTGCCAGGTCCGGACCATAAGTAAGTATATGGACTTATTCCACCTGAAACACTAGTGAATATTTCGCCACTTAATTCACCAGCACATGAAATATTATATCCGCCGTTTCCAGAAGGACTATACAAAGAATCAAGTTGTATAGGTAAAGGTTCAGTTAAACTAAAGTTACCTGTGGCAGTGCAGTTGTTTGCATCTGTCACAAGAACTGAATAGTTACCTCCAGGAATGGTTGTTAAATTTTGGGTAGTATATTGTCCGTTATTCCAGTTGAAAATATACGGTGGAGTACCGCCATTTATATACAAATCGAGGAAGCCATCAGATGCTCCGGAACAACTGACATTATAACCCCCTGAGTAAATTGAGTATTGAGGAAAGCTTATATTTAATAAATCTGGATTCGAAAGTTCAAATGTAGTGTCATCTGAACAACCATGCACATCAATAATATTAACAGCATAGGTTCCAGCCACAAGACCTGTAATTGAAGACGAAGTTTCTCCGTTGTTCCATAAGTAGGAATACGGAGGTGTCCCTCCAAGAGCTGAAGTGTTGATCTGGGCTGTAGCATTTGAATCACCAGCGCATAGCACATTTGTTGTAGAAATTGAAGCCAGCGGACTAGGATTAACGTTTACGGAAATTGAAGTTGTTATATTGCCACAACCAGTAGTATTAAGTACTTCTATTGAATAGGTTCCGGAATTAGATAATGTTGCATTATTAATTACCGGATTCGGATCATTTGAAATGAATCCATTAGGTCCATTCCAGGCATAACTTGATCCGCCATTTGCACTTAGATTAATGGATTGTCCACTACAAACCGGACTGTTTGATTCGACCGTGACATGATTTGAAAGAATGCTCACATACGTGTTTATGTTCAATTGGCACCCTGCTGCATCGGTTACATTCAATGTATAGGTACCTGAATCGGATACGATTGAATTCAATATTATTGGATTTTGGGAATTGGACATGAATCCATTTGGACCAACCCAAGAATATACAATGCCACCACCGGAGAACAAATTAATTGTGTCGCCAAGACAGACTGGACTATTGCTACTGATCGAACCATTAGGCCTGCCAATAATGATATCTTCAGGATTCACAGAACCGACAACCGTCGCATTATTGCTGATTACTCTAATTCTATAATGTGTACCTTGAAGTACACTTGGGGGTATAACTGCATGAATTGTTGCAGAATTGGAAGTGACCAGTGAACCTATGTTGATGGGGGTTGAAAAATCTCCGGTTGAATCACTTAATTGGGCTGTGAATTCGTTATTCGAACAAAAAGCTCCACTGATTACAAAAGGAATGTGAATTGAATCGCCTGCACAATATTGTTGAGGGCTAATTGAAGAAGTAATGATAGAAAGTTCCGGATTATATTCATAAAAATCCTGAAAATACCATGTGCCGGAATATCCGGTTCCAACATACCCTTTACTTCCGATAGAAACTCCGAAAGCATGATCTCTGCCTGATCCCGGAAGAATTGCTTTTTGACTCCACTGATTTATTGACGGGTCATATTCCCAAATATCGTTCAATCTGCTAACTCCCAATAGAATGCCCGTAGAAATATATCCTTTGTTCAGAATTGAAAATCCACAAGCGTCGGCTCTTGGGCCTTGTGTCATGACTGCGATTGGAGACCAAAGATTAGTTAATTGATCATATACCCAGAAATCATTAAGACTACCTGTTAGACCGTTGGTACCTATGCCCAAATATCCTTTTTGGCCAATTACAAATCCAGACGCAGATCTTCTTGCTAAACCTTGAATATCTGATTTACGAGTCCACGTATTGCTCAAAGGGTCCCATTCCCAAAAATCATTATAATCTGTTACATCATCATTTCCAGTGCCAATATACCCTTTATTGCCAATTGCAAATCCAACTGCCTGGAAACGAGATCCTCCAAGAAAATCATTTTTTCTGGTCCAGCTATCTGTAATAGGATCATATTCCCAAAAATCACTGTAATAGTTAGTATAATCATAACCAGTTCCCAAATAACCTTTATTACCAATTGCAAATCCAATAGCACCATAACGTGCATTACCCGGGAAATCAGCTAAACGAGTCCATGTATTAGTTAAAGGATCCCACTTCCAGAAATCTTTCCTGCAAATTGAGTCCCCGCCTGTCCCTACATACAGAGAATTGCCAATTGTAAAACCTGCACACCCTTGTCTAATACCGCCACCGAATGGCATAATTTGGGTCCAACTATCTGCAGGTACAGAGACTCCAATTTGGACATTTGTAGTCAATGTGCTCACACAACCATTTACATTCGTTATGGTGACGAAATAGTCTCCAGAATTATTTGACGTACCGTTTAAGATAGAAGGATTCTGAAGTGCCGATATAAAGTTGTTGGGTCCATTCCAGGAATAACTCAAACCAGAAGAAGCTGATAAATTA
This sequence comes from Bacteroidota bacterium, assembly GCA_016720935.1. Taxonomy (NCBI): domain Bacteria; kingdom Pseudomonadati; phylum Bacteroidota; species Bacteroidota bacterium. The sequence goes on along the minus strand of JADKJP010000007.1, from coordinate 872,588 downwards.
ATAGTACTCCCAGAACAAACCGGACTATTACTACTAATTGTTGGAATAGATCCGACACTTAAATTAATCGTACTATTAACTGCAATTCCGTCATGAATAGCCGTGATTACAAAATGAGTGTTTCCATAATAACAAGATACGGAATTGATATTTACATTATTGTTGTTTATTGCTACAGTCAGGCCTGTTCCTATAGTGCCAATCAAGAATGTCATATCATTTTTAAGTGAATCCGGATCAGCAAACAATGAGTCTAAGGGAATACTAAGTGTACTGTTTTGATTTATTGAATAAGTATTATGAAGAGCAATCGGGGCAAGACGCTTCATGATTCGAATTTCTTCTTTCGCAACGCGTCCAGAGTCAAAATCAATAGGATTTACATACAACTTCTGTACAATGGAATCAAAGTCGCAAATGCCTGTTGAATCAAATAGTGCTTTTGAATATAGACTGTCATTTTTGATAAAAAGAAGATATGTGGAATCTTTGCTTAAATTCCTTACTTGATCGAGGCATATAGCAGTTCTTAATATCGGATATCCAGATGAGGAAATATTATAAAAATCAAAACATCGACTTAAAGGAATTAAACCAATTGAGGGCAATGTATCCTCACACTGTTTTAATTTAACAATTGTTCCGGTTGTAGTATTATATTTATTGACTGTTATGTTTTTCCAATATTGCATCCCTCCATTCAAATCAAAATCGAGTCTGGTACTATCCAATTCTGATGAATAATTGATGGGCTCAAGGATTAAATTTATTGTATTCAAATTACTCAGTTCGTAAATTGTATCTTTGTATCCTAGCTTACATATTTTTAAATATCCTGATCCATCTAGTATATTAATTTGCTGAATATTCTGATTTATTGTACTAAGGTAATTATTGTTTAAATACACTTTACTTCCTAAATAATTATCACTCGTGGTGACTGTCAAGTATTTTGTCAATTCATTTATAAGGGTTCCTGGTAAATAATAAACTGTCTTGTATAAAATAACGGTATCAATAGATCCAATAAATCTAACAGCTAACAAATTATATCCTGTATCCAAGGATGCAAAATAATGTCCAGAATTTAAAGTAATTGGAAGAAATAAGGAGTCTTGATTTATCGGGGAGCAAATTTGATATTGTAATGTATTTTCAGATGAAATAAATAAATCAAAGGTTGGTAAAGTTGAAATATATGATTGATTTGAAATTAATGAGGGGTAAGTAATTTTATTTGTGACTTGAGATTTGATCATAGGAATTAATAATCTTCTATTGAAAGCTAGTTCAGAATCAACTGCAAAATATAGAGTAGGACTTCCGGCCGCCTCTATTGAGATTGTATCGCCCAATGGAATATTTTCAAGACCTATGTTCACTATTCCATATTCATCTGAAATCCCGATATCATTGTATACTCCATTGATGTCCCGTAATCTTAGTTTCGCACCAGATAGGATTGATCTTGAAATAAAAGCAGTCAACCATGTGTTTTCATTAGGAGGAGCACATGATTGATCTATTGGTGCACCGTTAACAATATTTCTTATTCTGTCGAGAATGCTTATTGTACCATAATTACATATTGAGAAGAATTGACAATTTCTACAGGCAATTGTAGGGTCATTAGTAATGAATGATTTGTGAAATGCGCCATGAAGGTACCCTCCGTTATTATTAGATTCATCCTTAATGTAATATTGATAAACCCCCGCTGAATTGTTTATAGTTGGATATTCACTATTTTCTCTATTCACACCACCATCGCCATTACGAATTGCATTTCCATAACCAGTGAAATTGGCTACTATAATATTATTTGCATTTGATCCATGTGTATTTAAATAATTAATAACCGGTGATAGGGGAGATTCATTCAATAAATCTATAAATCCTTGACTATTCCGATAATCTATGAAGAAATTAAAATTTCCAACTGCTAACCATTGTTCAGATATTCGATTTATACCACGGTGTGGTGTCCCTAAGAATATAATACTCCTTAAAGCACCGGATATGTTTGTATTCGTAAATGGTCTAACTGGATTTTGGGTGAAAACGGCGTTCCCACCTAAATATTCTGATTTTCCGTCAACAAGTAATCGCATTTCAAGTCCACCCTTACTATGTGCAATCACATTAATTTGTGGATTTTGCGCCCCATTTCGTAAACAAATGGAACGTATGGAATCAAGTGCCATTCCAAGATTGTATGCATTTTTTTGTACTGAATTTAAATTACCCTGTGCTATATACCAAGTGTTAAATTTATTACTAGATGAATTAATACTCAGGTCATCGGCAATTGACCACATTTCGTGAGAATTCGTATTTAAGGAATGAGTTAGACCTAAAATATTATTTTCAATTGTATTTGTGATACCGCCGACAAGTACAACGATTTTATTCTTATCCGTTGCATTGGCCATTGAATTATTCACATTTCCTATTTTAGTTAAATCAAAATGACTAATTTCTGAGCTTCCAATTTGTTGATTTGAATTATTGAGATAAAATAAAGTGTATTTAAAGACGCCTGGCGATAGATTTAACAAGTTATTATTATAAATATACCCTGTTGGAATTCTCAAATATCCATTTGCATTTACGTATGAATCACAGAAATCTAATCCAAAAAGGCAAGCAGAAATTGGTGTTAGTGGACGGAGTACATCATTGTCAGTGGAATGTAGTTGGATGCGTTCGAAACCTATTTCAAACTTAGTGGCGCCGGTCACATATTTTATTGGGATTGATAATTCTTGGTTGGGTTGATTATAAAGTACAATGTTTTCATTTAACCATTGTGTTTTAATTATAGAAGTCTTACCGTAGTTATCAAGACTTATACTACTTCCAGGATTTGAACTAGAACTGATCACAGAATAGGAAATCTGTTCTGGTTCTGTAGGACTAAGAAAATTAAGAACCCAGTTTCCTTCCAATCCGCTTTGAAAAGTTTGAGAAGAATATAGAGTTTGTCCACTAACGGGATTATAAGCTATGAATTTCCAGTTACTCCCATCACTTGTCGTACATGTTGCTGATATTGTATAATCGTCATTTGCACGCTGCCATGGAGGAATGCTTGCTGATGTAACAGTAATGTTGGATTGTGGCGTTGAGTTGACATTAAGTAAACATGGGTTACTAGGAATTGTGCAACATGGGTTTGTGATAATGCAGTGAAATTGATATTGATCTAAACCCGTAGTATTATTTATTGTCAAAGTAGAACTAGCTCCTGTTGTGTTAAACGTGTAATTACTTGAAGTGCAGGCTATCCATCCATTTCCAGGTTGTTGATATTCCCATGTATATGCCGGACTCGTACCATTTCCTTGTGGAGTAGCTGTGAAAGTTGTTGGTGCTGGAGATGAGACTATCCTGCTTGTTGGCGAGTTTGATATTCCGCTAAAAAGGACACATCCTGTACCCTGAGTTGTACAACTCATACATGAACTTGTAGCAGTGCAAGAGGGTGAATTTTTTGCAATAACTATAAATTTATAAATTGAATTAGGGTTTAAGCCACTTACTGTAGAATTGTTGGCAGTAGTATTTGTATACAAGGTGCCGTTTGTCCATGGGCAAGAACCACTAGAATAATAAACATCATAATTTGTGGCATTTGCTACAGAATTCCATGAAACATATACTTGAGAGCCGGGAAGCGGTGATAAGCTTATAACTGGTGTTCCTGGCAGATTACAACTTGATAAAGTAAATTGACTTCCTGGATTACCAGCTGATGCGGAGATATTGTATTGAAGAGACGAACAACTGTATTCAAATACCCTGAAATAGTAATTCACTCCGGCAGTCAACCCTGAAACGGGTACACTACTGCCGCTACCATTGTAAACAACGTACTCACCATTTGCAATCTGAGTTCCGGAACCGAAATTGGCATTTCCTGAATAGGAGTTACCGGCTACTGGACTCCCTCCAATTGATGAGCCCAATTTCGCTATAACTATCCGGTTACTTCCGTTTCCGTTCGTCCAGCTAACAGTCAAAGAATTTGAAGAAACAGATGAAAAAGAAATATTACTAGCCTGTATTGAAGGAGATGAACAACCTGAATAAGTTAAATAGTTTCCATTCGTCCATCCATATAGCTGTGAGGTCCCATTCATTGGGTATTTAACATTGGTAGTAACAAAAATCTGATACCATACATCACCATTATAAATTTGAGTTGCACCTGTAGGTATAAACCGTTGCCCATTTTCTATGGATGCATAATTATTCCCCACCCATAGTACATTTCCTCCTGGTGAATCGTAAAGAATTAAGCCATTTGGAGCATTGATCACTTCGACATAATTCGAACTGGTTGCCATCATGTAGTTTGAGCCATAAGCACAATAAAGAGTCCTGGGATGACTCGCGTGATCACCTACGACATCAACCTGTATCCAGTTATAACTACTGCAGGATCCAGCTCCGTTTATCGAATATAATTTACCACCTGTTGCAATGGATGTAATTGCGGTTGAGGTGGTACAGATATTTGATCGTAGAAATACACTCGAAGAATTTGTATTGAAAACTGGACCGGTTTGGGAAATTGCAAAAAATGGAAGAAAAATACTTATAATAAGTACTTTGAAGCAGAGTAAATAAAATCTCATTTTAAAGTGGATTTGTGAAGTGTATTTTTAAATTGAGGGATTAAAAATGGAGTTTAGTTTCATGGAAGTGATTTTAGGAAAATTATAAATTTTAAATCATAATATTAATATGAAAAAGTACTCGAAGCAGAGATAGGAACTAACTTCATGATAAATTAAAATGCATTCATCAATATAGGTGAACTTATTTCTTGTTAGGTATAAATTTATTCACCTCATCCTCAAAGCATGCACCAACCTCACCTCCCCCAGAACTGGATTACTACATCCTCCCACATAAATCACCGGCCGATAGATCACCCATTCTCCCGGTTGTAAGTAAAGAATTTGATGACTGAATCCGACCATGGTGGTTAGACCAGTATCGGCAGGGGTAATGGTTCGGCAATACACCAGTGTGGGTTGTGACCAATGGAGCAGGTCTGTACTTACTCGGTATGAAATGTCAATGACAGCATTTAATGGAGCATTCACTACTGAACCGCCAATCGTTATAGAATACAAATTTGGCACAACCATGTTTTGGCCATAGGTGAATACACTCATGCCTGCAGCGTACTGACAAGGTCGCGCTCTTTCAAAATCACCTGTGTTCATTATTGAATCAGGATTGATAGTCGGCAATGCTTGTTCAATTAAAGCCTTATCTGATAAGGGATCTGAGAGTTGGTTTTCCTTTGTGCAGGAGAATAAAATGGCTAAGCCGAATAGAGAGAATAAAATAAATTTCATAAAAAAGAAATATTTATAATTCGAAAATTCGGATCAAATATATAATTTGAATTTTATATTGTACATGAAGGATCATAAAATAAACGACCTTTCCATAATTAATTTTTAAAGCAGACGATTTGTTAAAATCGCTTTAGAGGTACTCTTTATTTCTGATGATGTAAATCATATTTTTATTTTTGTCAAACTTGGCGATTATTTATTAATTGCATGTTGCACCTTATGTTTCAATATATCTGCTAATTTTCTTAAATTCACTGTAAATAGATTACGTTTTAACATTATACCTTTGTTCTGTTGATTTCAAATTTTAAGGAATATTCAAATTCTTATGTTCAATATCGGTTGGGTTTTTTTATTCTGAAAAGCAAAGAGAAAATCTGGAAACGATCATTAGCATGACCCAGGAACCCGGGACATTGGATGAATTGGGTTTAGGATCGGTGCGTGATGGATTTGCAAATTTGTTCTTCCCCGGAACAACAACAATCCAGACCAGGGCGAAATACTTCATTTTGGTGCCATGGATTCTCAATGAGATTTACAGAAAAAATGATGATTTCACAGCTTTCAGAACAATTCTTAGAAGAGAGGAGATTAGGGTTATTGAATCTCTTCTCAAGACAGAGGATCAATCAGGCTTGATAGGGAAGGAGGCAAAAGAGCGACTGAAGCGAATGCCGTCTTCGATTTATTGGAACGGACTCAAAACCTACGGAATTATTACTCAGGATCTTGATCTCTCACAGGTTCGTGAATTTTTCAAACGGCGAAAAAATTTGAAGACACTTATACGCCTTGCCGAAACACAAGAGAGGACCTCATGGCTGATGATTTGCGGGAATTAACCGGTAATCAATACCTGGTATGTGAAGGATTTGAGAAATTACCGCAGATAAATGTTGAATTGCCCTTAACAAAAGAAGAAGCACAGTTTTTAAAGTTAAAATACTGGAATCTGTTCCACAATCCTTCTTGCATATATTCTTAGGGTTAACCTGGATGGAATCCTAAAGGTTTCTTCATTCGAAGAAATGGTGAAAGTTTTGGGTCCACAGGTTCCTCTTGCTTCTGAGCAAAAGCTGGCCGTTTTGTTTGATAAAATCATGCAAGGCGCTTATATCAGGTACAATTACCTCATTAGCCGCTCTGCCGGATACAGCGATCAGGAAGATTGGGAATTGAGATGGAGCTTTTACAAAAATTCGGTTTCACAAATAGATGGTATTTCACCTTCCATGTTTGATGGAATTTATAGGAAATTTAAAATATCAAATCTGACTTCAGATTTTTGTCGGGCCTGGATAAATGGAATTTTGGATTTTGAAAAAAACTCGGAACAGCTTGACAAGATTATTTCTCAAAGAGAATTCAAATTGAAAGGGCCATCCCGATCAAGGCTTTCGAATCGGACCGTAGCGCAAAAAGCAGTTTTACCAATAGGTATTTCGTTGAATGATGATTCATCTGTAAATTATTTAAGTTATCGCTTTGCCGTTGTTCAAAGACTCCTGGCAGATATTTTGAAGGACTCAGGAAATAGAAATTATGAATAAGGACGATAATAAGTTTGAATTTGGCGAATTGTTAACTATCAATGAAGAAGGATACAAGTTTGCCAGGGCGATTGGTACTACATATTCGCTTGATCTGAAAGCACTGATCGCAGTTCCCGTAGCATTTCGTTTTTCCGGTGCACTTGACGCGGAGTCCTTGAAAGATCCTTTTCAATTGTTTTTATCACTGAAAGACACCGCGGATAAAATTGATGTTTTTTGCCAATTGGGTGGAATCAGTGCCAATACAAAAAGTCATCGCTTGTATAGATTCCTGGAACGATCCATACATGAAATATTAATTCCGGAAGGGAAAGCTTTTCATCCAAAGTTATGGGTTGTCCGTTATGAACACGATACCTTACCTGCCCGATACAAAGTAATTGTTTTGACAAGAAACCTGACCTTTGATTCCTGCTGGGATATGACGGTGATGATGGAAGGGGATGTGAATCCAAACCCATCAAAAATAGACGGGAAAACCAATAAGCCACTTGCCGATTTTATCGAATTCCTGTATACGACAAGTAAACGGGATGTTCCCAAACAGTTTTTGGATGAACTTCTGTCGGTAAAATTCCGCCCTGTTGGAGATGATGAATTTGTGGATTTGAAATTTTTTCCCCTGGGAATCCCGGGAAGTAAAACACAGATCGACTTATTTACCAAAGGCAATTTTGACTGTGATGAGATTCTTGCGGTTTCTCCATTTGTCAGTGATGGAATTGTAAAAATTCTAAAGTCCAGTACAAAAAAACTAACTCTAATCAGCCGACTTGATACATTTAAAAAACTGGATGTTTCATTATTGAAAGATGTAAGTTGTTTTCGGATTAACGATCAGATTGTAGAAGGATCTTCAAAACTGGAAGCTGAAACTGAAGGGTCTTCTATGGAAGCAGACCCGGTTATGGGTTCCGAAAATCAACTAGCAGATTTCAAAATGCCCAATGATCTTCATGCCAAGGCATTTTTGTTCAAGTATGGAGCAGCGTATGATTTGTATATCGGTTCTGCTAACGCGACATACAATGCACACCATGGAAATATTGAGTTTATGGTGATGTTGAAGGGGGAGAGGAGAAATTCGGCACAATATTTTAAAGATTCATTTTTCAGCGAAAGTGAAGATTTTATCATTCCTTATGTACCGGACCCTCTTTCGGAGATACCTCCACCGGATGATCTGGAAAAGGAACTTGATGAAGCATGGAGATGGATGCTTTCAGTTTTGCCATTGGTCAAATGTGAAGCAGTTATAAATGATGAAAATGATTATGATTTGATCGTGGATACTTCAGCTTTTCCTGCCTTAGAGGAAGGTGTTAGTATTTCAATCAGGCCTTTTCATTTGCAGGAAGATTTGGCAAAAAACCTGAGTAATTCTACAGCCAAGCAGGTATTTTCTCACATAGATCCTGCAGACCTTTCTTGTTTTTTTATTATTGAGCTTACAATTAAAAGTGAAAAGGGAATAAGTAAAGCGGCAGTATTTAAATTGCCGGTTTCGAATCTGCCGGAAAACAGAGAAGAGTATGTTGTTCGTTCGCTTTTTAAAGACAAAAAGAATTTTTTTCGCTTGCTTAGAATGTTGCTTTCCGAAGACCTTGTTGATGCTATTCTTGGATCAGTGGATGAAGATGAAACAAATGCGCCAGGAGAAGGCTGGTCTGCTTATTCGGGTGTCGATGCTCCTTTATTTGAGCGATTGATGAAGGCCGCGTCACGTGACAGGAAAAAGTTGACAGATATTGACAGGATCGTTTCGATGTTCGATCAGGAAGAAGGTAGTGTACATGTAGTTTCTGACAAAGAAATTCTGGAATTTTTAACCATGTGGAAGTCGTTTAAAATGATACTTGAAAATCAACCTGCCAATGTTTGAGTTAAAAGACTTTCAGCAAAAATCAGTAGATTATATTTACAGTCGTTTGAAAGAGAAGGACTGTCAGCGATTTTTGTGTGCTGATGAAGTGGGCTTGGGAAAAACAATTATTGCCAAAGGAGTAATAGACAGATTTAAAGAAGTCAGAGGCGGAAATCTCAAAGTATTCTATATCTGTTCCAGCCAATATCTTGCCCGACAAAATCTTGAAAAACTTCATCCTGATTCTCAAAAGAAATCAATCAGTCGGCTTACCGAATTGATCTTGTACCCTGATTTGATTGAAAAAAGCAATGGGCTTTCCATACTTCCATTATCACCACAGACATCTGTGGATATGAATTCACGGGGTGGTATGTTGAATGAACGTATTATTATTTACCAGTTGCTGAGAAATTCAGGCTTGTTGCCCGGAAAGCGTGAGACTACCTATGAACAGGTTTTAAGTCTGGGTATAAATAATTGGAGTGAACGAAAAGATAAACCGGGTTATACATTTAAGGAATTTGATCCGAATGTCAGGGATCGTTTTTATCAACTTTTAAAATCAAAAAGTGAAGTCCTGCAATTGATGTACGATTGTTTTGACAGGATTTCTGGTGATTACCGGAAACTAATTGGTGAATTGCGACAAATTCTTGCTACCGCAGGATTGGAATCACTTAAACCCGATTTGATCATCCTGGATGAATTCCAGCGTTTTGCAGATATTTTGAAAAGCAGCGAAGAGGATGATGCTACGGATCTTGTACAGGCTTTGTTCAGCAATGATCATACGGAAATGCTTATGCTTTCTGCAACACCTTACAAGATGTACACGATCCGGGAAGAGAATCTCGATGGCAATTCACATTATGATGAGTTTCAGTTTTTGATGAAATTTTTAATGCGGGGAGATTACCAGGCTTTTATTCAGGATTGGACGAAATACACAGAGGCGATGTTGTCTTTGCGCTATTTCACTCCGGATGAATTGGGTGAAATCACCAACAGAGTTGAGCGCTGGTTGTATAAATACATTTGCAGAACTGAGCGAAATATCGCCTATGAGGAATCACCTGAACGATCTCTGCTTCATTCGAGAACAGTGGTTCTGGACATTGATAGTCGTGACCTGAGTAACTTCATGGCAGCGGATCAGATTGTACAGAAAATAGAAGCGAATGATCAGAGTATATATTCTCCCCTGGAGTATTGTAAGACCGCTCCATACCCGCTTTCGTTTATGGAGAAATACAAATTAAAAAATCTCTTCAGAGAGTTGTATGATGATAAAAATCCAGGTTTGCTTGAAGCCACAAAGCAAGCCGGTACATTTTTACCATTTGAATTGTTAAATTCATATTCACTGAAGGATTTTCCAAATGCAAAGATGAACTGGCTGATCCGGGAAAGTGTCGAGCCGGGATCTCAATTGCTTTGGATTCCCCTTCCATGCCTTATTACAAATTAGAAGGACCTTTTCAAGGCAAGGAGGGTTTTTCGAAGACAATGATATTTGGAAAGTTTGCAGTTGAGCCTCGTGCTATTTCAACAATTGCATCTTATGCCGCAGAATGTTTTACCACCGGAAATCCGGAAGCAATTAAAATAGCTCCTTCAAGTCAGGTCCGTCAGTATTTTGCAAATGATAATTCGGTAGAGGAAGGGACTGATCAGTCGGATGCTGAGGAGATAACAAAACAAACGCGGTTGCCACGACCTCGTCTTGTATTTAAGAATGATGATTCTTCTTATTCTTTATTGAGTTATTGTTACCCATCCTGGTATCTGGCTGATTTGGTAAATTCAAACCTGAAACTAGATCCGGAGCAAAGTCTTGAGTCAGTGAGGAGCAACATTGGATCAATGATTAAAGCAGAACTGCAGGGAATGGAATCATTTATTCAGCGTCCTGCAATAGCAACGGATGCAAGGTGGTATCTTTTTGCATTGTTATTTCTGGATTATAAATACCATCCTTTAAAATTAAAAGCGATTTGCTCCGAGGATTCGGATTATGATATTGATAGCTGGGAAATGAATAAGAACCTGAACCAGCTGTATAAATGGATGAAGGTAATTGATCACTCCGGTCCATCAGGCTTGGCAGTGGAATTGGGTTTGGGTTCGATGCCGTTAAATCTGGAATCTACCCTGGCTTCAATTGCATTAGGGGGAAGTGCCTGTGTAATGTTGCAAACTTTGTTAAGCAATGTTACAATTGGCGCAGAGCTATCGGATAATTTTGTGTTTCCCTTATTATTTACTTCCAGTGTTTATTTTGCAAATGCATCCCGTTCCTATTTTAATTCACCGGAGGCGATTTCAATTATTGATCTAACCAATTCGATTGCGAAATCCGACTATTGGCTGGCGGTTATCAATTATAATATGAATGGATGTTTGAGAGCTGTTTTGGACGAATATTTCTATATGCAGACAGACGGTGAAGTGATTTTAAAAGAGGAGGAAGAGAAGGACCCGGTTATTATTAAAATAGTTGAAACTCTTGCATCAGTACTTTCAATCCGAACTTCCACTCTGGATGCTGATCTGTTAAATTCACGTGGACTTATTCAACGAGAAGCACTTCGCATACATTACGCGATTGCTTTCATTGATCAGCAAGAGACTGAAGATACCAATAAGCGTAAGCAATCGGTCCAGGATGCATTTAATTCGCCTTTTCGGCCTTTCATTCTTGCAACTACTTCCATCGGACAGGAAGGGCTCGATTTTCACAAATACTGTCGGGGAATTGATGCACTGGTCATTACCCGATAATGCGATTGACCTTGAGCAAAGAGAAGGGCGGATCAATCGCTACAAGCATTTTGCTTTGCGATTGAATCTTTTCGAAAGGTATAAAGGGCAATTGAAAACCGGATCAATTGATAAATCTCCATGGGCTATGCTTTTTGCTATGGCAGAAAACGATCATATGTTAAGAGGAGATAAGTGTCAATTAGTTCCCTATTGGCATGTTCCACTTGTGAAATACCCATTGGAAAGAACGGTGCCACTTTACCCATTTTCCAAGGATGGATTTCATTTGGAGCGCTTATTAAAAACGCTGATGGTTTACAGAATGTCCTTAGGACAACCCAATCAGGAAGATTTGGTTAAATACCTATTGCAGAATTTTAGTGAACAGGAGCTGGAAACCTATAAAGCCAAACTCATGATTAATCTCAGTCCGGTTGCATATGCTGAAAGAGCAAAGGAAGAGAAGCTGGATGTGGTTTGAGTGTTTTTGAAATATTTAATGAAATAGCACCACACGTTTTAAATATCTTATATGAAACAGGTAGGAGTGAATACAAAGAAATCTGAAGATAATTACTCTTTCGCGGAACACGTTCACCGATTTGCGGTATGGACTGCAGCCCGAGCTGTTCAAAGGAATTTTACTACCACTGAAAATATTCGAAAAGCCATCGAACAAACAGAGCTCCAAAATTTTTTTTTCAGAAAAGTTATTAATTCCCCCGAGCAGTTTGATAAATTTCATGAGAAAACGTGTGATAAATTGATTTCGGTTTTTAAAAAACAAGGAATTGATGCCAGTTATGGTAGGGCTGCTAAAATTGTTGCAATTTATATTAAAACAGCTATTGTTATTCCTGAAAGAGGTAAAAGTAAACTCAGTAAGATCGCTCATCCGCCAATAGACAGAATTCTTTTGCAAAACCTGGATTCTAAATATCCAGAATTAAAGTTAAAATCTCGCAGATGGACCTCTCTCGACAAAGATGAATACTTTAAGTTAATTAAGAAATTTAGAGAAGATTTTGGAGATTGTTTCTGGAAAATTGAGGAAAATTGGTCGTCTTAACAAACATGCGATAAATTAATGCATTTATCCGGTGCATTTGAAATGGAATATTTATAAATTTGATTTTGAAGAATTGGATGGTAACTTATTTTAACAATTATTTTGATGAGACATTTTATACTAACATTTTTCGCAGTATCAAATTTGTTGTTTTGTTTTGGTAAGGAGAATTCCTTTCGGTCTCCGATTTCTTGTGGAAATGATTCAACAATTATTTCCTCCGGATATACCCTGGACTATTTCAATAATACGAGAAGCTATAGTCTGGGTATAAATATATTTGATAAGGATTCCGGAATGAGTTCCTATTGTGGACAAAATGGGATGCCCTGGTCTTCTCTTAGTTGTGGAAATGGATTCTGGAATAAGTCGGATACAATTTATACGACAACAGGATTAATTCAGGAGATTCTTGTAAGCGAGGGTTCCGTGTCTGGTTGGATGAATAAACGATCAGTTACGTTTACATATTCATTGACGGATAAACTTACAGGTGAGTATGAGAGAGTCTGGAACGGTGCTGTATGGGATTCTCTTTCTATAAAGACCTATCTGTACGATGTGAATGACCAGCTTATTGAATACAACTCTTATTTTAATGTTTTGGGGATGTGGACAAATGATCTGAAAACAGAAACAGTTTATCTAAATGATCAGCCCTATTCAAAAATATTTTACCATGGAAATGGTTCATCATGGTTGAGCGATTCAATGTTTGTCTTCACTTATACAGGTTCTACAAGAACCTCGCTGGAGCTCAGTTATTGGGACACTCTGGCAGCTAATTGGCAAGTTGTCTCTCTGGTTCCATATCAACTGCAGGAGGGGAACTGGAGTGCCCGCATTGTCAGATTAATTCCTGTGATCGTAGATGGTGTTGGTGCTGTAGATACCTTGTACTATGATCTTGATTCTTTGGATGCAACAGTTTATTGGCATTCATTCACCTATACATCCATCGACACCGTGACTTTCTATAATACTGAGGCATATATTTATAGTTATGATTATGATCTTTTAAACGGTGAATATAAACTGATGATATCATCCGAAGGTCTATATTCTTTGGATCTTTTTAATGGTGATTCATTGTGGTCCGGAATTTATCGTCCGTACATTACAATCTATACATATGATGCGGAAAATCGACTAATAGATATGGAGCAAACCGGGGGTTGTACCAACCCTTGTGGAAACAATTTTCAGAATACTTATGATTCTGCAGGGTTATTAATTCGTTACCATGAACAAATGTGGATCACGACTGCAGAAACAAATACCTATGTAGAATATTCTTATTATAATTCCTCCGATATTGGAATTTTTGTTCCCAGATGGGATATTGATCCACCTGTTTGTCCGGGATCTGTATATCAACCTAATCTAATTATAGCGGGAGGTTGTGCTCCCTATCAAATTCATTGGTACCCCTCAACTGGTTTGTCCTCGGATACAATCACTAATCCTGTGATAGAAGTGAATGATAGCATGACTTACACCGTTTTTGCACAAGACAATGCCGGCAATATGGATACAATTCTGTACCATGTCTCACCTGTTTTTTCGACCAGGATAGATGTTGATTCTTCGACTTGTTCCGGACCTATTAGTTTATCCGTTCAAAATTCTGGGAATGTAAGTTATCAATGGTACGAGAATGGTCAGATAATACCCAATGCAAATTTATCTGTCCTGGAAGTGAGTCAACCCGGAGATTATTCTGTTGAAGTTACTGGCAACTATTCATCAGACTACTTCCAAGGAGGGGTCTGCACCGTTCAATCGGAACTCATTCATATTTCCGGGCCGGAAATTCAACTTTCAGGAGATACATTATTCACTTTGTCGGTTGCTGACCATTATGAATGGTATTTGGATGGGGCACTTTACAGTTCAGGTGCATCGCCATTTATTATTCCAAATCAGACCGGGAATTATGTGGTGGTTACTTACGATTCAATTGGGTGTACAGGATTTTCCGCATCCTATTATTATGCAACTACAAATCTTCAAAATGAAATTCTTGAAGCTGATATAATAATCTATCCCAATCCGACTTCTGATTTTGTTAGCATCAACATTCCTGCAGGTCACGTGGGGTCAGAAATAATATTTTTGGATATAACCGGAAAAGAAGTTTTAAAAGAGAAATTGATTGCCAAAAGTACAACGATATTCGTTGCAGGCCTTGCAAGGGGAGTGTATATAGCAATCATTCAAATTGAAAATCGTCGGTTTTATGAGAGAGTGGTTGTGGGGTTATAGAATGATAAACTGTAGGAGACAGTATTTTTTATATAACATGAAATATCAAAAATTTAAACACATGAAAATTGTAATTAGGATTTTATTGGTGACATTGTTTATTTCCAGTCAAGTTGCAGCACAAAATACTTGGGTTCAAAAAGCCGACTATGGTGGAGGTGTTCGAACAGGTTCTGCAGGCTTTTCAATTGGAAGCAACGGGTATCTTGGTGTATGGGCAAAGAAGGAATAAATTCAAATTAGTGAGTTTGCTATAAAACCTACTCCGAATTAATTGGGCATGTTTATCTGCGCCAATGGAATTAACATCAGTTTAGTAAAATAACATTTCTTGTTTTTCGAGCCTTGGACTTAATTCGCAGCAATCAATTCAGGTGATATATATCATAAACGAAAGAAATGTTTAAGATGGACTCTGCGAAATCGCAGCTGTTTTATAGAGTTTATCGTGAGTAAGATCTGTGACAATAGAGAAACATATTATAAATTTACTACAAACTTGTATAAAATATAGAATTATGAAAAGATATTTATGTTTTCTGCTGTATACTTTTGCGCTTGTGCATTTAATTTTTTATTCGCACAAGGAACATGGATCCAAAAGGCTGACTTTGGAGGATCAAACAGATGTGATGTTGTTAGTTTTTCTATAGATACTAAAGGATATGTTGGGACCGGCAGAAATAGCATAACAACTTTAGAATATGCTGACTTTTGGGAGTATGATCCAGCATCAAATGTGTGGTCCCAGAAAGCTGATTTTGGAGGTGGCGCTCGCCACGCGGCTGTAGCATTCTCGATCGGCAATAAAGGGTATGTTGGTACGGGCGTAAGTTTAAACGGTCCGGTTTACTTCAATGATTTCTATGAGTATGACCCAAATTCAAATTCATGGATTCAAGTATCTAGTTTTCCGGCTTCCGCCAGGCATTCAGCAGTTGGATTTGCTATTGGAGATAAGGGTTATGTTGGAACAGGTTATGATGGTACATGGAAAATTGATTTTTGGCAATACAGCCCGGCAAATGATTCCTGGATACAGAGAGCTGATTTTGCGGGCATGGCTAGATATGAAGCGGCTTCGTTTACAATTGGTACGAAAGGTTACATTGGTTTAGGTCAGACTTCTGGTACTGGGTTAGTAGATTTTTGGGAGTATGATACAGTAAATAATTTATGGACACCCATTGCAGATTTTACGGGTGGTGCTCGATGGTCCACATTTAGCTTTTCTATTGGGAATAAGGGATATGTAGGGACTGGTGTTAACTTCCCAGCGCACTTTAATGATTTTTGGTCTTATAGTCCAATCTCAAATGCATGGACCCAAGAAACAAGTTTCGGATTAGAAAGATGGGATGCTACAGCATTTTCAATTGCTGGTAAAGGTTACGCTTTAACGGGGGTTAATAATTCTGGAAATCAGAAAGACTGTTGGGAGTATAGTCCATCCTGCAATGTCGATCCTAATCCTTTTCCACAGGATACGATTACCGCTTGCGGGGCTAGCTTTTTTGGATGCCGGGAGCGGATATGACTCCTATCTCTGGAATACGGGTTCGACATCCCAATCAATAACCATAGGTCAATCTGGATGGTACATCTGTTCTGTTAACCAGGGCTCTTGCTCAGTAATGGACAGTATGTATCTCGATTTGCATAATGTTGAAATTCTTAATAACGATACATCAATTTGTTCGGGAAGCAGTGTAATGTTAACTGCAATTGCTACGGGTTTAGGCACAGGGTCTGCTTGTCAATTGTCTGAACTTCCCTCGAGTCTGCGACAAGGGCTTCTTGCGTGGTATCCTTTCTGTGGAAATGCAACTGATCAAAGCGGAAATGGGAACGATGGAACTGTTTATGGTGCCTCTTTAACATCTGATCGATTCGGCCAACCAGGCAATGCATATTCATTCAATGGTTCTAACAATTATATTGAAGTCCTTAATAGTGCAAATTGGCAATTTGCCGATAGTAAACAATCCATATCTTTTTGGATTTATCTACCTGTCATTCCCAATCCGATTGGGAATGACATGGCTATCCTTAGTAAAACCAATCAAAATTTACCTATTGACCCTTCTGGAAATTCAAATACAGGGTTTGAAGTGATATTTGGGCAGAATATTTATTCTCCTGATCTTGATTACCGTTTCAAGAGTGGAGCCGGATCAAGTTGGTTAGTTACAAGAATTGCGCAATCCAATTTTACAATCAACCAATGGTTTCATGTTGTATTTGTTACTGACAAACAAAAGGATTCATGTTATGCCTATTTAAATGGTAATTTAATAAATCGTCAGCTAATTCCTACATCTACCGTGATAGGACAAAATAACTTGCCATTGTTGATGGGCAAAGGTTATTGGACCAGTAATGGCATTCCATCAAATTATTATAATGGTAAACTTGACGATGTTGGGATTTGGAATCGCGCTATTTCTCCGGAAGAAGTTAAACAATTATATTCTGGTTTAACATATTTGTGGTCGACGGGCGATTCAGGACAGGTGATTACCGTAAGCCCGACTCAAACAACAACATATGTAGTAACCGCTAGTAATGGAATTAATAACTGTACGGCGAGTGTAACTGTAACAGTCAATGAGGCCACCAGTTCCTTGACAGATATAAGCACATGCGACGCATACACTTGGAATGGACAAATCTATACTCAGCCTGGCGTCTATCCCTACCATACAACAAACGTTGCAGGATGTGACAGTATAGCAACCTTGAATCTGACATTCAATTTGCCGAGTATGGTTGCTTCATCAGCAGGAGCAAGTGCCGATAATATAGCCCCCGGAACACCTGTTACCTTAAATGTAAATGGGGTACTCTTGGAACTGGTGCTTCCTGGAAATGGTATACAACTTCATGCGGAGGAACATCAATTGGTTCCGGTTCATCGCTGATTGTAACTCCGCAAATCACCACAACATATTTTGTAAGGGCGGAAGGAGTGTGCAATAGCACAGCCTGTGTTTCGGTTACAGTGAATGTGATCCCTCCAGTGATTTGTGAGGCACCGACTTCCGTGAACAGCAGCGCCGGTATCACAGTCTGTTCCGGAACCTCTACAACATTATCCTTGGTTGGTGGAATACTGCCCACCGGTGGAGTTTGGCGTTGGTACAAAGGGAGGCTGCGGGCTGGGAACTGTTCAAGGTACAGGGCCCAGTATCCAGGTGAATGTATGTACAACAACCAGTTATTATGTGCGGGGGAGAAGGTGGAGGCTGTGGTCCAACATCCTGTGTATCGGTTACCATTCAGGTATTAAATCGCCCATCTCTACCTGGTTCAATTAGTGGCCCGACCTTTGGCTTGTGTAATTTGACCGGTGTAAGCTATTCAATTTTACCTGTAAGCGGCGCAACCTCATACCAATGGACTACAAGTCCGGGCATTTCGATAACTTCGGGGCAGGGCAGTACTGGAATCACAGTATCGTTTGGCGGGGGATGCACTTCCGGGGGTACGATTAGTGTGAGAGCTGTGAATAGCTGCGGAACTTCCTCGACAAGATGCCTCTCGGTTTCTACAGTACCTTCTTCCCCGGCGTCAATTAGTGGACCAGGCGGCGTATGCCACAACCAGATATATGCATACAGTAGTCAGCCTGTCCAAGGGGCTACATCCTATACATGGTCAGTTCCTCAGGGAGCTTCTATTTTAACAGGACAGGGCACAGTATCAATCTCAGTACGAATGGGCAATCGATCAGGACAGGTGAGCGTGAAAGCCAGAAATACATGTGGTTATAGTAATCCAAAAACAAAGACCACATCTATCTCTTGCAGGGAAGCTGAGGTTTTTTCGGTTGGCGTCGATGAAGTTCAGGTCTACCCTAATCCAACTGCAGAAAACGTTACTCTGAAATTCACGATGACTGAACAAGGCAAAGTTCATTTAGAACTATTGGACTTAGCCGGAAGGAGCCTAATCAAATTGGATGCCGAATACGTTGCGGCTGGTGAGTACACCCTTGAATTACCACTTATTGATCAAGGTCTGGCTCCTGGTACATACCTCATTCGGGTTATTCGCAATGAAAAGCAGGACGTGGTACGAATTGTACTGAGCTATTGATACACCATAGATGTAATAGCTACTACATCCCTGTCTGTCAGGTGAAGTAGTAGCTATTACATGTTAATACTATTGAATGATCATACTCTAGTTTTTCATTAATAAAATTTTGGATGAGATATTTGTAAATTTTCCTTGAACATGAAGTATATATATACCATTACTTAAAAGTAATAGATCATTTCTGTCCAAATTAATTTTATTTATTCCAAAATCTAACCTTCCGCAGCTAAATATTCTGAGTAGGCGTCCTTGTACATCAAATAAGCTAATGTTTATGTCATCGGGATGAATGAGATTTAATTTAATACTAGATAATATTGGATTTGGCGAAATAATAAGTTGTGAAGAAGGTACACTTATTTCCGATTTTCCGGTGTTAAAACCGAGTTTAAACCATGATCAATTGTTTGTTGAATTGAATATGCCCCCTCATTGTCAGAACCACCACAGGAGTTTTTCCATTCAATAAATCCCTGATGATCAATTTTAAAAATCCAGCAATCATAATTCCCATGTTTACCACTTACAGAGCAGCAAGGACTTGCATGTAATGTTATTCAACACGCTATTGAACTTCCCTGCCCCCTCGGCTTTCCTCCAAATTTTCCAAACTATAGACTGGGAGCCTTGACTGGCAGCGCATGCGATAGTCTGGTAATTGACGCAATTACTTCTCTTCCTGCCTCCAATCTTTTTCACATCTATCCCAATCCTGTTAGAGGTGAACAGTTCACTATTTCATACCCTCAATTGAAGCAAGATGTCCAGTTAGAAATTTACAATTTATTCGGCAGCAAATTGAATGAAACAATATTACCATCCGGCAACTGGAGTATGAAAATTAGTGCAGAAAATTTATCAGGAGGGGTCTATTTTGCTTGCCTTCGAAATTCGAAAACTAGCGAAGTGATAAAGTTTTTTGTAGCTCAATAAACGAGACTCTGGCATTTGATTGATTGAGAAATTTTAAAGCTGAATCTAGTTCATTCCCGAAAATGAAAAAAAATATTTTTAGATGTTGATTGAGTTCTATTAGGGCTGAAAAACACTCAAATTCGCAATTTTATGCACTAAAGAGTTCGGAATCTGCCCAGAAGGGGCTACATTGGAGTGGAAGTGTATGTGGAAGTGCAAGTTTCAAAATCCTTGAAACCTAAAACTTCCACTTACCCTTCCACTTTTTTTTTGTGCCACGATTTGATCTGGGAGAGTTAGTGGATGTGTAAGTGTAAGTTTTAAGTTTCAAGTACTTAAAACTTAAGACTTACACTTCCACTTCCACTATTTTTTAACCCTTCATTTGGAGTAGAAAAGTTAGTAGATGTGTAAGTGTAAGTGCATGTTTCAAGAATATAAAACTTCCACTATATTTTCCGCCTTTATTTTTTTTCAGTACCTATTAAGTTTTTTTTATTCACCATCAAACACAGTTTTTACTTCCCAACTTTTTATCGGTGTTTTGAAATTAAAACCACACGATGTTCGATTTTGAAAAATTACTTGTTTACAAAAAAGCGACAGTCTTCAATTCGAAAATTTATTCTTTGCTTTTAGCAAATAAAAATATTGATAGGGAATATCGGGAACAACTTAAGAGGGCTGCGTTTAGTATTCCTTTAAACATAGCTGAGGGAACTGGAAGAACTGCCAGAGCAGATCGACGACGTTTTTATGTAATTGCAATTGGTTCAACCTTCGAATGTGTAGCCATTCTTGATCAGCTGAAAACGCTCAATTTCTTGTCTGAAGAAGTCTATTCCGAAATTTATTCATTTGCATTTGAGATGACCAAAATGTTGTTTGGATTGGAAAAAAGTTTGAGGTAAAAGCTCAGGATGATAAGTGGAAGTGTTAGTGGAAGAGTAAGAGTAAGTGGAAGTTTTAAGTTTGAAGTACTTGAAACCTGAAACTTCCACTTACTCTTCCACTTCCATTTCCACTTTTTTTTGTAAGTCTGCCGGCGCAAAAGCTTTCTTTAAAGACCAGGCCCAGCGGGGAATCAATCCCCGAAAACTACTTTTAGCCATTGAACTGATATTCCGGAGGCAGACTCTAATTCAACTCTTCCAAAATAAGTTCCGGAAACTAATTTATCCCTGTCAATTGTGATTGTGGATTGTTCCTTTTTGAATTCTTTTACCTTTCTCATCTGGGCATCGTACAAAATAAATCCAATTATATTTTCATTCCCTTTACATTCAATTACAGAATGATCTCTTACTGGATTTGGGAAAATGCGAACAGCGTAATCTTCCTTAACATTATTCAATCCCACAAGCACCAAAGTATACGGCTGAGAAACAACCAAACATCCATTGGAATCAGAATACGACACTGTGTAATCGCCTGAACTGAGAGGAGTAATTGTATCCCCTGTTGCTCCCGGAATTAAAATACCATCAAGATACCATTCTTGTGTTCCACTATAAGAAGAAGTTAAAATAGGTGATTGATAGTTAAGAAATGGAGGAGTCGTTGGAGGAAAAAAACTGATATCAATCGTATCTGAAACATCACTGCATCCGAGAGAATCAATTGCAAGCACAGCAACCGATCCGGTTGAAGTAATCATCGTAAATGATGTAGTGTCACCGGTTGACCATTGATAAGTACTGGCGACGCCGGCATTCAGAATCAAAGTGTCCTGATCGCAAACAGAAATGGAGCCGTTGGGTGTTACGCTAATATTAAAATTATCTCTGGAGATTATTTTTGTGCCTGGTACAGCTGGACAATTTCCATCAACAATTTCAAGAGTATAGGTTGCAGGAAAGTTACTGCAAGGGAATCTGAAACAGCTCCGGGAATGATGTTCGAATTGTATGACCATGTATATTGCCAGTTGGGGTTTGTATTGACAGAAATGAGATACAAAGTATCACCGGGACACAAGATCTGAAGCGGACTTGCCATCAGACTTACTGCCGGAGGTTGCGGAGAAAATTGGGCAGTGTAAGCAGCCATCGCATCACAACCTGTCAAAGAATCCGTCAGGTAGAAAGAATACAAACCATTTTGAGTAATGAATAGATTGTCAGTATTCGCGCCGGCAGAATCGATTCCATTTATCTTCCATTGATAGGCATAATGTCCTTGAAAATGGTTTCCATACAATTGTAAGGTGTCGCCCAGGCAATATTCTAAAACAGCTGGTTGTATTCCGGCATAAGGACTCGCAATCATTGAAACAGTCACAGTATCTGAATATGCATAACATCCGAATGAATCGGTCATGCTATATAAGAAACTTTTAGTCGCGCCGTTCATGGAAAAATACAAAGTGTCTGTATTGACCATATATTGAGATCCGGAACTTAGGTACCAAATATAAGTGTATCCCTGTTGTGCCGTTGTTGTAATCAGTATGGTATCAGGATAACAATGTCCGGTTAATTCAGTTGTATCAATTGGAGACGGAACTGGCAATGGTCTTACGATGACTGCAACATTCCTCGTGAAAATATTTCCCAGTGAATCTGTGATTGTGAGTATGTAATTTCTATTTGAACTCACTGAAAATTCCGGAGCCAAAACTGTATCGGAAGAGAGTCCGGTAGTTGGTGACCATGAATAACGCAATGGTTCTTTTGATAAACCACCAGCGCTCTCGGCTGAACAGGAGCGCCGGCGCAGGAATAAATTGTATCTGAAATATCGATAACTGTGGAATCTGAAAGGAAGCGATAATAATAGCATTCATTCATAAATCCTGCTGATCCCGCGGAATTGCGGTGAGATCTGGAAAATATAATATGTCCCAGATTATCATATTCATTGTATGTATAACTTGAATTACCGTTACCGGAATAACTATTGATAATATAATCTCCATACGCATTATAGGAGTAATATTGGTGTGTGGTTGAAGAGTCCTGAAGATTAAGAGAATTGCGACTGAGGGTTCTGTTTGAAGAATCACGAACAACTAAAGCTAAATTCCATACATACCAACCACTTCCCATCTGCCACCAATAGCTTTTAACGCTGTCACTTTGAAAGGCGACATCATATGTTGTTACCCTTCTTGTGTCAGTCCCTACCCAGCTTCCTGATGTATTATCCCAAATCTCATAATACTCATCAATCACTCTTTCCAAAGTGTCGCGGATCACTACGTGCCGGCTATGATCAACCCATGCACCTGCCCAATTTTCGCTGCTTTCACCTATGTAGTACCAATTCGAATCCCATCTCATTATTTTTCTCTCCACAGGATTCCAATTACTTCCATTCAATATCCATGTTATTGAAACCTCCTGATGTGCTATTGAATCCATTTGTATACTCTGCGAAGAAGTGTTATGTCCGGATCTGGTATAAATGGAATCAACTACACCCTGCATTGAATAATGAGACAAAGTGTAAACATTTGAATCCCATACAGCATTAATGACATTCCACATTTCAAGTTGATTAAAAGTTCGGTTTCCTGCGGAATCGTATGCGTAAGTAGATTTACATATTGGAGTCATTGATCCACTTGCACTGTTATATGAAATCGAATTGATAACCTGACCAAGGTTATTATATATATGAATAACACTGTCATCTGCTATAAAATTTGCTGCAGGATAATCACCGGATGCATTGGTGTAATATTGCAGAAGTCTAAGTGAGTCATAACGTTCAATGTGTCGTGTAGTCCCATTCCAATTCGGTGTGGGCAGCCGATTGTCCAATTCGTTGCAGTACACGTAAACGAGGGAGTCCGGAGTAAGGGCAGAGCTGAAGTCGGAGAAAAGAATGAGAAAGAAAATGAAAAGTAAAAATTGCTTCATGTCGATTTTATCTTATTAAAATTAGGATCATTGATTCACTAAAATCATTTGGAAAATTATCATTCATGAAATCTTTATTTTATATCCTTTGAGCATTAAGGTACTAATTTAATCATATTTTCTATGATTTCGAACATGCGAAAGAAATGTTTTGAACGTGTTTGAATAATTAAAAATCCACATCGTTTTAGCGCAAACGCGAAATCATCAAATCCATTATCTAAACAATTTACCTTCCCATGCAGAATCCGCCGGGCCCGGTCTTTAACAAAAGCCTGTGCGTCAGAGGGAGGTTCTTATGTTGCTAATAATTTAAACCACAATAGGAATTCAAGATAAGGTTGTAAACAGTATGCTGCTGAAATGAATAAAATGATTAAATTTCTAAGGTCTTTGTCTTAATAACGGGCCAAGTCCGCTGACGCGCAGGCTTTCGTTAAAGACTTGGCCCAGCGGGAAGGAGGAACACCATTTTTCCCTGTACTTCTTTCAAATTCCGACATTTACTCAAGTTCTAATTCCAATTTTTCTTTTAATCTACTTTCACTGGTTGAAATAGTTCATCCTATGAGTTTCTGAAAAAAATAATTCATAAAACCGTTACATTTTAATTATTAATCTAGGAGGTTCATACTCGGTTTTTATATAATACAAACCATTTGAGTATCCTGCGAAGGATATTTGTTGAAAGGTACTTGAAACTCTGAATTCCATTATTTTTACACCAATGCCAGTATAAATTGAAATCAATTCTCCCGGTTTTAAATTATCTAGATTAAGTACCGAATTCAAGGGATTCGGGTAGATTGAAATAATAGTATCGTTTACGAATTTATCAATCCCGGTAGAAAATCCAAGTTTCACAATCCAAGCATCAAAACAACTGTCGGGATCGAAACAATTTAATCCTCCATGATTTCCAGTGACATCACCGTCAAATGAATTCGAATACCCGGAAATTAGAATATCACTGTTATCCAATGATACAACTGAAGCAGGATGATCAAAATACGAACCACCAAGACATTTTTGCCACAGTAAATTCCCTAATGAATCTATACAAATTAACCAATTGTCCATCAAGCCATGAAATCCTGTCACCTCCCCATCATCTGACAAAGTTTCACTCAATATTATTAAACCACCACTTTCCGTTAATTTCATAGAAACGGGATAGTCAGAATTAGATCCTCCGAATGAATTTTGCCATACTATTTGTCCTAGGGAATCGATTTTAACGACCCAGGTATCGAAGTACCCATGATTGTTTGTTACATCACCATCATTAGACATCGAACCACCAGAAACGAAGTATCCACCAACTCTATCTGAAATTACACTAATGGCTTGTTCATCGAGCGTTCCGCCAAAACAATGTTGCCATACAAATTGACCAAGGCTATCAATTTTTACAACCCAATAATCGGTATGACCATGCGTTCCAGATACATCTCCGCCATCCAATTCAACATTTCCTACTAATACATATCCACCATCATTGGCCAAACAAATATCACTGCATTGATCATAATAAATACTTCCTAAAGTTTTCTGCCATTGCAGATTTCCGGAAGAATCTAATTTTACAATCCAAAAATCATCTGAACACCCGCTACAACCATGTTGGCCAATAACGTCAACATCATTTGAATTAGAAATTCCTGCGAGAATAACACCCCCATCATTCGTAGATTTTAGAGATTTTAAGTCTTCATTTTCAGTGCCACCTAATACTCGTTGCCAAATAACATTTAAATTACTATCAGTTTTAACAATCCAATAATCACTGTTTCCTATACAACCTGTAACATCTCCATCACACGAACTTGTTACTCCACCAATATAAAATCCACTTTCATTTGTAAGATCAATGGATGCTGCGCTTTCTCCTGCACTCCCTCCGAAACATTTTGAATGAATTACATTTCCAATACTATCAATCATTAAAACCCAAAAATCTGAATTGCCGTGATTGTTGGAAATATCTCCATCGTTTGACAATGCTGCTCCTGCCAATGAAAAACCGTTATCAGTTAAAGCTTTAATTGATATCTGTGCGTCAGAAGATGTGCCACCAAAAGATTTTTCCCATAAAATAAGTGGCGCTTGAGAACATGCACTACCCAGACTTAAAAATAATATCAAAAGTGTAAAGCAATATTTAATTTTATTATTCATGATCACAATTTTACAAACTTAGAAAAATTGGAATTATTTATTTTAATAATATAAATCCCAGGATTTAAATTGTGTACATCAAATTCATCTGTACTAGATTTGATTGATTTCCAATATACACAATCTCCAATGGAATCATACACTTTCACAACATCTCCAATCGCTGCATTTTCAATAAATAAAGTGTTGGATACTGGATTAGGATAAATGGAAAAATCGATCCCCTCATTAGTAATTTGACTAGTTAACCTAGCAGTGCACGGATAACAATCTGCAGGACAGGTAGCAGGTATATTTGAAAGACACATATAACAATTATATGCATCTGTGACCTCATTCAAATAAGGTGCTCTTCTTAATTTATTGGTGCATGGAAGATTGGGGAGAATTTGATGATTTGTGAAATAAAATGGTGGGTAAAAATCATATGAGCCATTACTTACCGTGTACAAGTTATTATTCAAATTATTGAAATTATAAATCGATCCAAGTGTATTATTAACTCTTAATCCGTAATTATAGAAATTGCAACGCTGCAATGTGACGAAATTCCACGGGTCAATACCCCAGAGAAATATGCAATTCTACTTTCCTTATTACTAATAAAGTCACAGTCCTGAAACAATGTTCTAGCGCAAGCTTGAAATTCAATCATGTAACCTGCATCTGTATTAAATGGAGGTCCCACACAATCATCGTATATATTATTATTATGACTAAGATTATTATATTCTTCAATAAAACGACACTTTGAACCAAACAATCCAGAAACTTTTACAAATTTTGTGTTGTTATTATTTGTGCATGTTTGGCAATCTCTTGCTGGATAAGGTGCAGTTACTGTTCCATAAAATTCACAACCTTCAAATTTAAAATTTGGGTTAGGAACCATGATAGTGTATGTAAAAGCTGGAGTATATCCTTCATTAGCGGCAAATTTACAACGAGTAAAAACGTGATTTTTACATGCACCAAAAGAATTCAAAGCAGATGCTTCTAGCCCACAATATTTATTGTACATGAACTCACAATCAAAAAATTTACCAACGCCAATTGAGTTGCCCCCAAAATATTCAAAATCAGCACCAACCAATTCGTGGCTACTAAATCTACCGACAGCGTTGTAATTGAACTGAGTATTAGTGAAGGTAATCACACTTCCACTTCCCCAATCTAATCCTACACGATCATTCTTATTAAACTTGCTGTTACTAATGGTTATATCCAGGCTATGATGAAATTTATAATAGGGGTAGTAATTATCAAGAATGACAATTCCATCCCTTCCAAAATTATGAACATTTAGATTATCAATGGAAACATATGTTGAAGTCTGCAGTGATATGCCATCCGATGGCAATTGAATTCCATCACAATAATGTCCTCCATACATATAATTTTCATTATTGCCATCAAATTCAAGGTCTCTAACTATAACATTTTTTACAATTTCTAAGAACTAAAAATGAACCTGTAAATGCACAATACGGGTATTGAAAAGCTCCACATTGAGATAAATCACAACAGTTGCCTGTATTGAATATGTATCTATCACCAGTTGAAGGATCAAACATTCCAAATCGCATACAATTCTCAAATTTAATTTTAGGAGGAGTACCAACAACTTTTCCTTGAATCACCAAATCTTCACAATTATTGAAACACATAATATCTTGACCTGTTAGATAGAAGCCACCACCGCGACTTTGTTCCCCGACGATATAAGTTCCAGGAGGAATGTTTAATATTCCGTGCCCATTTCTTGCATTAAAAAAATCAACAGCTGCAGAAAATGCACAAGTAGAATTATAATTCCCAGTAGGGTCAGCGCCAAAATCCAGATAAATGTCTTTGTAACAATATCCTGTTCCACATGGGCTTGGACTTTGAGTTTGACACACAACGGAAGGATTAGCATGATAACACCCATTAAAATAAGAAGCGATTCTCAATCCTTGACTAGTCTGACAACCATTAGCATCAGTTACAGTTAATGTGTAAGTTCCAATTGGTACATTGTATAGATCCGGTCCCTGTGTATTGCTATTTGACCATTGATAAGTATATTCCGGAGTTCCTCCTTCAACTTGTGAATATACATTTCCATCAGTTGAACTATCAGTTGTAGGGGGATCATATAATAATGTAATATAAATTCTTGGAGGATCATAAATATTAACCTGACCCATAGTGGAACAGCCATTATTATCTGTTACCCTAACCTTGTGTATTCCTGCAATAAGATTACTAATGGTATCAGTATTAGTACTATCAAGTAGCCATAAATATTGATAAGGGCCATTTCCTGATGTAACTTCTACTTTTGCTTTACCATCATTCCCTTCAAAACATGTTAGATTGGCTAAATTAAATACTTCTATAGCAGGACCACCATTTTCTAAAATTTCAACACTATCTTTTATCATACACCCATTAGCGTCCGAAATGATCACAGAGTATTTTCCTGAATTTAATTGAACAATAAAGGAATCAATTGAACCAGAAGACCATTCGAAATGATACGGAGGTACACCACCAGATACAACACAAATCGCATTTCCAGTTGTTTGGCCACATGTTGTATTATTAGAAATCATTGTCGATGACATTTGGCTTGGTTCAGGAATGGTAATGGATTTGAACATTTTACATTGATTAGAATCTTTAACCATAATTGTGTACATACCAGAAGGGATATTAATCAATGACGGTGTTGTGTCAATTGAGTTTATCCATTCATATTGAAATGGACCATTTCCTGAAATTACATGTGTAAAAATAGCGCCAGTGTTTGTGTTCGTACACATTAAATATTTAATGCTATCAACATTTATTTCTGGTCCTGATGAATCAGGTAGAGTTAAAAAATATTTCTGAACACAGTGATTAGAGTCTTTTACCAGAATTTCATATATGCCAGATGTTAATTCAGTGGCTACCGAATCATTTCCTCCATATGGGAACCAATTATAAAAATATGGAGGTTCTCCCCCTTGCAAATGAATAGTAGCAACACCATTCGAATCTCCGCATGATGTTGAGATTGATGAAAAATTTGCAAAAATAGAATCTGGTTCAATCACAGCACAAGAATCATAATTAATACATCCTGAAGGATCAACCATTGTGAACAAATATGTCCCTTTGTTTAAATTATTTCTTAAAGGCTTGTTATCGCCAGGAATTGACCATACAAATTTATAGTTGGTTAGGTCGATATTACTTTCTATTGAAATACTGCCATCGGCTGCTCCAAAGCAACTGATATTACTTATTTTTTTTGAATAAACTATTGTGGGACATTCTTGAATGCCTGCGACAAATTGAGTACACCCAGAATCCGTTGAAGCTGTAAATCCTGGCAATAAATTTACTTCTGTCGTAGAAAGAATATTCACAGAGGAATTATTTGTTACACTAACATGTCCGGATGAATATGGAACAATAATTTCTCCATTGTAAAAATAAGTCTTTGAAGTTGTTAGCGGTGTATCAATAATCGGTGCACTTGGTAACTGAGCAAATACTTGATTATTATGCAAGCAAAACCCAAGCAAGATAAAAGCGACAAGAAAACGAATAATCTTTTGCATGGCAAAATAGTTTAAGAATTGTTCAACATTACTTTTTCACTTGCACAGAAAGTGCATCTAGTTTGGTGTTCAGATTCACGTTTTCGGATTGAAGCTTTTCAATCTTTTCGTTTTGCTGAACCAAGTAAAGTGTCAATTCCTCAATCTTTTGAAGAAGTTTTGTTTGCATTTCACCCAAGCTGTTCCCGGATTGTTCAACTTCTGAAGCAGAAGGAATCTCAGGTAGATGCTTATTCTGATTTATGAATTGTTTCAATTCATGCAGCGGCATCAGTTTATATTCCGGCTTGAAAACAAAATCTGGCCAGGTTGAATGTAGTTTTACTTTCACTTCTTCACAAATAATTTTTCCATTTACGGCCAACTTGTACCCGGAAGGGATTTGTGAAGTACCAATTCCAACATTCCCTGTTGTCGGAAGATTGTAAATATCATTTGTATGGTTACAATAATCTGTCACCCATCTATTTGTTGGTGTGACACATGGTTGCTGACTTGTACCGTGTGATCCAATTCTTAAAACACCTTGACTATCCACAAATACTGATCGAAGACTGTCGCTCGAAATGGTGTCCACTTTTAAGGCACTTTTTAGCTCTACCATTCCTGTACTATAGATTCTCAAGCGTTCTGTTCCGTTAGTCCGGATTCTGAAATCTTTATTGTCATTTGTGCCGATATAGTTTGAGTCTGCATTTGTTCCGGCATTTCCTTTTACAGTCCAATCTTCTCTATCTGGTTGTGTAAGTGTAATTTCTTTCGATTTGGTACATCCATTTACATCAGTGACGACAAGAGAATAATTTCGTGCGATCACCGCAGAAAGGTTGGCAGTTGTTTGGCCGGTATTCCATAAGTAAGTGTATGGACTCACACCACCATTTGCATTACTAGTGACATAACCATCTGAACAATTAAAGCAACTAGTATTCTTTCCATTACCATATGTCGTAGCTGCGAGGTCGTAATTTATTGCGGCAGGTTCTGTCAATACGATTGAACGAGTAAGATGTGCGGCATTCGCATCATATATTTGAACAGTGTAAGTACCTATCTTTAATGAATCTATGGAATTTGTAGTGTCTCCAACATTCCATGAATAAGTATAAGGAGGAACCCCACCATCGACTGTTAAACTTAAACTGCCATTGGATCCTCCATAACAAGAAATATTATACCCATGTTGCAAGGGACTTGATAAACTAACCACATGAAGTGGTGTTGGTTCAGTCATAGTAAAGGAAGCAGTATGTGTACATTGATTATCATCTGTGATAGTAACAGTATAAGTTCCCGCGGTTACGCTTCCCAGATTTTCTTCGTCAATTCCATTACTCCAATGAAAAGTGTAGGGTGGAGTACCTCCGGAAGGGCTTAAATGGATTTGTCCATCATCTGCACCTTGATAAGAAATATTATATCCTCCTTCGTAAACCGTTAATTCCGGTGAAGTTGTTATAGCTGTTACATCATAAATTTTTGCACTTTTGAATGCCGTGTCATTATTTCCATCGATTACAGTGAATACATAATCACCTTGAACAAGGTTCGTGATTTTTTTGGTATACGCGGTGAAAGTTCCGTTAGTCCATTGATATGAATACGGCGGAACTCCGCCAACTATTACGGCCTCCATTGCTCCATCATGCACTCCATGGCAAGTAATGTCAGTTCCGCTTGGATACTTAATAATGGTGATGACTACATCCAGGTCAGAGCCGTGTGATAAGTTTGAAATAAGAATGAAAGTGAATAGGAATAAAATGTAAATGATTGAATTCTTTTTCATGATGAATTTCTTTTTGAAAATGTTTTGGAGACTATTTGCAATTGCTTCCACAATGTATACAAATTAATTACTGGATTAACAACTGAAAAAGTTGGTTTCGCCAAAAATGACAAAAGGACGAGAAAAAGATTAATAGTCTACTTAAATTCTATTTAGACTGATTATAAATTACGGTTCAAATCCTAAAAGTTAAGGCAGTTTTCATTAGTAATATTGTATAGTATTGAACCAAGTTGAAAATTGAATTAGTTAGATACACTGATCACTTTTTTCCATTTATTATTTAACTCAATATCATTGGGGATGCCTTTTGAGATTGCATATTTTAACACACCAATGATGTTTTTGGAGTGAGTTACTTTTATTATTTTATTTCTATAATACTCAACTGTTCTTGGGTATGCAGCTGAATTGAATAAAATGATTATATTTCTAAGGTCTTAGTCTTAATAACGGGCCAAGTCCGCTGACGCACAGGCTTTCGTTAAAGACTTGGCCCAGCGGGGAATTTATTTATTGTTTCTATGTTTCTTACCCCGAATTACTTCGAAACAATAATTTTCCGCTGGCACACAGGCTTTCGTTAAAGACTTGGCCCAGCGGGAGTATGTAATGGCAATAATACAAATTTTCGTGAATTCTGAAATAAAAATATAGAGATAAATTTCATATATGCATACAGTTTGAATGTATTATCTTGATCAGTTTACTAATTTGAACCGTCAAATACAAGTAGGAATTATGCAATACATATCAATTGATATTTGTGGATATGTGAAATTTTAATCAATTGTGAATTATTCTTTAGAAAAAAAGTCTATACTATAGATTGTAATTTATTTATTGTTTCTAATGTTTCTTACCCCGAATTACTTCGCAACAATAATTTTCTTTGAATAGATTATTTCAGAATTATCGAAAATGTTAATCTGATACAGACCGGAAGAAAGGGTCATCGGAATTTTTAGAACTTCATTTTTTCTGAATGAATGCATGTTGTTGTAAACTTCATGTCCATTGATATCTCTGATAATAACTTTCCCTTCAAATAGATCTTTATCGGTATTTACAAAGAGATCTCCTGCGGATGGATTGGGAAAAATCTGTAGATTAATTTTTGATTGTCCGGTTGAAAGAATGCCGGTTTGTGAATCAAGTTTCAGAGCCCAAATATCACTGTTTATGCTATGATTTCCACTGACATCATGATCATTGGAATAGGTATAACCCGTTAGAAGCACAGACCCATCATTATTCGCGCAAATTCCATAAAGATCATCCTCTGCTGATCCTCCCACAATAGTGGACCAAATTGGATTTAGAGCTGTATCAACATGAAGAATCCATCCATCGAAATCACCGTAATTATTATTTACATCTCCATCATTTGATAAACTGGAACCGGTAATGATGATAGAACCGTCGATTGATTTGGAAATTCTCCAGGGCGAATCTTCATCGGTTCCTCCAAAACACTTTTCATGTAGTATTTGTCCGGATGCGGAATCTACAACCACAGTCCAATAATCTCCATTGCCATGATAGCCGGTTACATCTCCATCAAAAGAGTATGTATTGGCTGCAAAAAAATATTTACCTCCGGGGAGCTTGCAGACGTTGGTAGTCATGTCATCTTCCGATCCTCCATACACTTTCTCCCATTGAAGATTACCCAGGTTGTCAATTTTTGTAAGCCAGATATCTGCGGCACCATGATTTAAACTCACATCATAATCGTCAGAAAAGGCATAACCTATTACCATAAAAGAATTTACCGAGTTTTCAATTATTTCGTAGGCAACATCATCATCGGATCCTCCATAGGTTTTGATCCAATTAATTGTTCCGGATAAATCCATTTGTAATACAAATTCATCCATCCAGCCATGATTCACGGTGAAATCTCCATCTGAGGATTCTGTACCACCGCAAACTAAAATTTTATTTGATGAATTTACCAGGACACTTAAGGGGCAATCGTATTCTGCTCCACCGACACTTTTCTGCCACTGTAAATTTCCGAGAGAATCAATTTTAAATATCCAGATATCTCCGTTTCCATGATTTGCAGTAACATCTCCATCGTTTGAGTCAGTATTGCCGGCGATGATGAATCCTCCGTCAGGTGTTTGAGCCGCATCTAAAGCTATGTCGCTTCCACTACCTCCATAGGATTTTTTCCAGACAAGATTTAAATTTGAATCAAGCCGTAATAGCCAAACGTCATCAAATCCATGCACTGTAGTATTTGCAAGGTCGCCATCAATTGAACTGGTCATTCCAACAACAAGGAATCCATGGTCTCTGGTCTGAATCAGATTCATGCTTAAGTCGTCATCAGATCCTCCATAACAATGTTGCCAAGAAATCGCTGCAGTGGCTGATTGAAAGTTCAAACAGGAAAGGATACAGGAAATTATGATGACAATTGACCGGAATTTAGTGAAGGGATAAAATTCGATGTTGTTCATGTGAAAAGAATTAATGATCCTAAGTACAATTGCTGCTTCTGATTCAGCAGAAAATGGAATATCAATAGTAATGAAATATAACTGAAAAGAAAAGGTTGGATCTGAAAATTAATAAAGTTCAAATATGAAATTTATATGGATTACATGCATAAGTTTATCCGTAAGTTATTTCATTGAATTCATACATTTATTAGGCTTTTGACTTAGAGTAGGGTCAAGTCCGCCTGCGCACAGGCTGGCGTTAAAGACTTGACCCAGCAAGCAAGTAGAATTTCATTGAACCGGGTTATTGCCCGGTAAAATATTTTTCTTCAATACATCCAGATAAGCCTGCTCAACTTCCATTCCCAGTTCTTTTGCCTTTAATGCATCCTGCAATGCCTCATCGTATTTTTTCAGAATGAAATAATTGCCGGAGCGGTTGTAATAGGCTCGTGCGAGTTTGGGATTGTATTTGATTGCATCTGAATTATCGCGAATGGAAAGCTCGTAATAGTTCATAGCTTCATTCATATTGCCGGCATCCTGATTTTGTTTCGCCAGAAAATAATGGGCGAGTCCGCGATTGTAATATGCATCCGAGTAGTCGGTTTTTAGTTCAAGTGCTTTGTTCAGATCACGAATGGCTTCGGGATACATTTGTTTGTCGATATAACCCTTGCCACGACCGCCATATCCTTTGATGATGTTCGGGTCTTTTCCGAGAGCGTCGTCCCAGATGCTGATGGTGTCTTTCCATACTTTACAACGGGCATTGGTGATACTGCAATTGACAATCAGAAAAAGAAAAAGAGCGGATGCTGCAACCGGATACCAGGTTTTGTATTCCTGTTTTTTTCGGTTTTGATACAGGAAGTTTATTCCTTCTCCAATTAAAAAGAAAATGCCGATATAAGGAATATAGGTGTATCGTTCCGCCATCATCGCGCCACCGACAGGAAGCAATTGAAGGATCAGTGCAATGCTGAAAGTAAAAAACAGGAAACCGAAAAATATTTTTTTTGTTTTGCGTAAACTGAAGAATGCCAAAACTAAAAGCGCAAGTGATAAGATTGGGAAAACGATGTACCATGAATAAGTTCCGGCTTTTGGATAATCATAAAAAGTTGAAAGTTGAATTGGTAAAATGGATTTCCAGAAATAGGTGATAAAGCTGTATCCTGCGAAAAGGAATCTGTCGTATAATGGGCGTACAGTGGTGACGATTGCTTCAAATTCATTCTGAGCCTGGATGGCTACCAATCCGGCGATGACACCAACTATAAGGAAAGGAATCTTTTCCAGAATTACTTTTGTCCGGGTTAATTTTCGGTTGAAATAAAAATCCAGCAAAGGGAGAAGTCCAACCATGGCTACTGCCATCGCTTTACTCAGCAAAGCTAAAATGAAGAAAATGAAACAAAGGATATAATACGCGCTTTTCTCTTTTCGTATATACAAGATGTAAGCCGACAAAGCGGCCATTTCAAACAGGCAATAGAGTAAATCTTTTCGTTCGGAGATCCAGGCAACACTTTCGACATGCATGGGATGAAGTAGAAAAAGCGCCGCAGTGATGGAAGCTACCAGTATTCTTCCTGAAAGCAACCAGATAAATAAATAAACCAGAATGCCATTGATTAAATGCAGGAGTACATTGTTGGTGTGGTAGGTTTTCGGATCAAGCTTGCTGATTTTGTATTCAACCGCATACGAAATCATGGTGATCGGATGGTAGTTTCCCATCACATATCCTGTATGCGGAGAAAAACTTTTTTTGATGAATGCTGAATTCAGCTCCCGGATGTCGTTGTTTTCGGTGATGTAATTGCTGTCGTCCCAGCCGGTGATTGAGTTTTTCAGGGCCGGAGTATAAACAAGATAGGTGAGGATCAACAATGGAATAATGGCCAGCCATTTCAACCGGGAAGGTGGGGACTTTTCTTTAGATGAAGTAATTTTTCCGGAACCGCCAGGAATATTTTTCTTTTTCGAATTGGACATATGAATAAATGAAAAACAAATTATTTCATTGAAATTATTGCTTTATTAAACTGTCGGTTACCTGAGTGCCGTCAGTCTGTTCAGACAGGTTTCTTGGTGGAAAATAAGTGTTGTATTTCCAGAAGAGCAAGAGGGCGAAAATCATGAGTATGATTTGTCTTCTCAGAAATTCTGAATGTTTGCCCATGATATAGCCTGTGAATATTAAAACAAATAAAAGCGCTGCACCCAGAATCAGCATAAAATTAGCATCAGGCCAGTGCTGAATT
Organism: Bacteroidota bacterium; assembly: GCA_016720935.1. Classification (NCBI taxonomy): domain Bacteria; kingdom Pseudomonadati; phylum Bacteroidota; species Bacteroidota bacterium. Next base: position 836,531 of record JADKJP010000007.1, on the reverse strand, counting down.
TTAAAGAGGATTCCGATAGTCGCGATACTGCAGGCCATTCCGCCAACACGGCTTCTCATATCAGGAGGCGGGTTTCTTTTTAATATCATTGCTGTCTGCAGAAAATAAATTGTTGCCAATGCCCCAAGCGAAAAGACCAGCAGCATCCCGCTAAAAGGCCAATGCATTATTTTGAAGAGCATACCAAGGACAGCCACCGAAATGCAAATTAGTTCCAATTTCGGAAGTAAAGATTTTGGAGCGGGAGGTTCCGGGCTATCCAGAGGAGTAGAATAAGTCATCATGTAAATGTTTAGTATTGAATCATCCTTCGTAAATATATTTATTTTATTGAACATCGTTCAAAATAAACACAAGAATGTTTGTTTTGAAATGTTGGCCCCGATGGTGCTAAGCAGAATTAAACTACCTTCGTTCAATGATTGAAATAGGTAAATACAACCGTCTGAGAGTAAAAAGCGCCGCGACCATTGGCTTGTACCTGAGTGATGGTGAAGCGGATATTTTGTTACCCATAAAGTATGTACCTGAAGGGGTATCTACAGGAGATTTTCTGGATGTGTTTGTTTATCTGGATAATGAAAACCGTCCTATCGCGACAACGCTGAAACCAAAAGCCTGCGTCGGAGATTTTGCATTTCTTACCGTGAAAGATGTGAACGCTCACGGTGCTTTTCTGGATTGGGGAATCGCCAAGGATATTTTTGTCCCATATGCGGAACAACGTACGGGAATGGTAAAAGGAGGGAAGTATCTCGTTTACCTCATGATCGATGATGTTTCCGGAAGAATTTCTGCTACGTCGCGATGGGGGAAACACATTGAAAAGGACGCTGATTACGAAGAAGGCGATGAGGTTTCCTTGTTGATTGCCGAAAAAACTGACCTGGGATATAAAGCAATCATCAACAATCGTCATGAAGGTTTGATTTACGCGAATGAAGTATTCTCCGGGATTCAGGAAGGCGATTCTCTTCGCGGGTATATCAAACTTGTTCGAGAGGATGGAAAAATTGATTTGCGTTTGCAACCGGAAGGTTATGACGCAGTGCGGGAAGCGATGAATGTAATTGTGGAGCAACTTAAAGCGAATGCCGGACTGATCGCATTGGGCGATAAAAGTTCGCCTGAAGAAATATACGCCCGTTTTAAAATGAGTAAGAAGATTTTTAAGAAAGCGATCGGAGGTTTGTTCAAGGATCAGCGGATCGATTTATCGGATCACGAAATCCGTCTGCTTGAGAATACTGAGGAATAATCGAATTTATCAGGCTTTTGTCGGCCTGCAGGATTTCTCAGGTATTCATTGAAATACCGCAAAATAGCTTCCGGCAAGGGTTTGTAAAGCTTTTCCGGCCTATATTTAATTCTTTTTTTTATATTCGCATTGCTCCCCCTGCGCATCACTGCTGTCATCGATTTCTGAATTTATTGGATGAAATTTATTTCCCGTTTGATTCCTTCACGCGGAGGCAAGGGTTATTGCCTTTTGTGCCAAAAGAAAATCCAGCTTATAATAGGATTTATTTTTGTGCAGATGATGGCTTGTGCTCAGCAATTGGATTCGATTCATTTGTTTGCGTACAATCTTTTGAATTATCCCGATAATGCTGCAACAGCCGCAGATACTACTCTTCGAAATCCATTTTACAGAACTATATTTTCGAATGCCAATCCGGATATTCTTGTTGTTGAAGAATTAAATTCCGAAGTCGGCATGAATATTTTACTGACAAATGTTCTGAATGCGAATTCGAATAATTATTCAGTCGGTACTTTTCTGGATGGTCCGGATACTGACAACGGAATATTTTTTAAATCATCGAAATTTATTTTTCTCGACAACAAAGCTATTCAAACGGATCTGAGAACGATTAATGAATTTTCATTGATTCATCTTCTTTCCGGTGATACAATCAGGATCTATGCAGTACATCTCAAGGCAAGCTCCGGAACAGCGAACGAAGCGCAGCGTGCTGTGGAAGCAGATAGCTTGCGAAAAGTCACTAACGCTTTGCCTGCAGGAAGTAATTTTATTGTTTGTGGTGATTTTAATTTTTACGCTTCTTCCGAAAGCGCATATCAGAAATTACTTGCAGTTCAACCCGCGAATGAAGGTCATTTTATTGATCCGATTGTGATGAGTGGAACATGGAACAATTCTGCTTATGCGATGTATCACACACAATCTACCCGAACCCGTTCTTTTGGCGGTGGTTCAAACGGTGGAGTTGATGACCGATTTGATATGATTATGTATTCTCAGGCCATCCAACAGGCAGGCGGAATGAATTATGTTCCAAACTCATGTCTTCCCTATGGGAATGATGGTTTGCATTACAATGATTCAATCAATAAACAGCCGAATAATTCTGTACCTGTCGCCGTGGCAAATGCATTGCACAATGCATCGGATCATTTACCGATCAGGGCTACATTTACTTTTGAATACGGGACTGTGCAACAATTGGACGCAGGAATTATGGCGCTTGTTTCACCATCAGCTCAAAACTGTGTAAACTCAGATCAGCCTCTCACCATTAGCATCAAGAACTTTTCTACCTCGACTCTCGATTTTGCAAATCATCCACTTGATGTGAGAATACATGCAATAGATCCAAATTCTTTGAGTCGCACATTTACTCAGACAATCTCATCCGGATCATTGGGAGCAGGAGCTGTGATGACGTTCACATTTGATTCATTGTATACAATGAATTTATCCGGGTCTTATTCATTCACAGGAGGGTGTACTTTGTCCGGAGATGTAAATACGGCAAACGATACTTTGATGCAAGCCAATGCACAGGTAAGTGCTTCTCCGGCCGTGAGCGTTACACCATCCGGACCATTGATGATTTGTTCCGGTACCAAAACATTAACAGCAACTTCCGGTTTGTCGTATTTGTGGACAAATGGAGCGACGACTTCCTCCATTTCGGTATCAGATACCGGACAATACGCGGTGACAGTTACAGTTGCGGGTGGATGCACGGCAACCTCGGCTCCGGTGAGGGTTTATTCAGGTGGAGTAGCTTCATCGGCGACACTTTTCAATGAATCCATGGGTTCTGTAGGCGGTACAACTTTAATATCGTTTCATGAATCCGCGAATGGTTTCGATAATGATAGTCTTACGATGTCGGGTACCGGAGATGTACGGAATACTTCTTCTTCATTGAATAAATACCCCGTAGCCTCCGGAGGAGCAAATATTTTTCTTACCAATACTATCGGTAAGAATTTTATAATATCGGGAATCAATACTTCCGGACTGAACAACATTCAACTTTCTTTTGGTGTTTTCAAAGGTTCTACTGCTGCCAATGGATCTGAATTACAGGTAATGGTTAGTACGGATGGAGTCAATTATTCTTCCCTTTCTTTTTCAGCATTGTCAACTGCATCAGCTGACTGGAGCTATCGGACAGCAACGGGTACTATTCCGGCAACTTCAAATTTGCGCATTCAATTCCGGCAAAATGGCACCGCATCAAGCTATAGGATAGACGATGTTTCATTGACTTATTCAGCGGGTAATCCTGTAATTACTTCCAGCGGTTCCTCTGTTTTTTGCCAGGGTGATTCTGTTATTTTAACTTCCAGTCCGGGTAGTTTTTATCTGTGGAATACAGGAGAAACGACACAAAGTATTTCTGTTAATTCAAGTGGAAATTATACGGTCGAAGTTAGTTGTGCTGTATCCGCGCCTTTTGCCGTAACGGTGAATCCATGTCAGACATTTACCTTAAACTTAAAAGCATTTATTGAGGGATTTTATCTTGGGAATCAATCCATGAATGCAGTAATTGATCCTGTAGTATATCCTTTGTTATGTGATACGATTACAGTACTGTTGGCTGAGTCGACTTCGCCATATGCTATCGTTGCCAGTGACAGAAATGTTCTGAGCATCGATGGTAACGGTCAATTCAGTTTTACCGGTTTGAATTCAGGAAGTTCTTATTACGTGATCGTTCGCCATCGAAATTCCCTTGAAACCTGGAGCTCCGGTACGATTTCTTTTACTAATTCAATTGCAAGCTTTGACTTTACCACTTCCAGCACACAGGCATTCGGAAACAATCTGAAAAATGTAAATGGTGATTATTGTATTTTCTCCGGGGATGTTTCGGGCAATGCGGGCTTGCAGGATGGAGTGGTTGACGGATATGATTTTGATTCGATAGAATCAGAGGCCGCAACGTTTCAAACAGGATACAGAACTGCGGATTTGAATGGTGATAGAATCGTTGAGTCTGTTGATTATTCATTTATTGAAAACCAATGTTCGAATTATATATTTCTCTTAAAGCCCTGATGAAAAGCCTGCTTTGAGTAAGAAAGCCATTGGCGTCATTCTGAACAAAGTTGGATTGCGTTGTGATTTTTCTGGATCGGATTGATATTATTTTCAAACAACTGTAGCCATTTTTCCTTTTGTTATTGTCCTTTTGCGGTCTTGATTATTCATGAGGATTTAAGCAATGGATTGTTGATGATATTCTATAATTTATAGTTCGCAAGTGCCGTTTTTTGTCTATTTTTCATACATTGAAGAGTTCATTTGATCATTAAAAAATTTGAATCCATATGCAGTTGCAACAACATTTTTCTTGTACAAATAATGGGCATTCTGAAAGTTTGAGAACCGATTTTTACAATGATCGGAGAAGTATTTTTTCAAAGAAGTTTCAAGCTGAGAGATGTTTGAAAATTAAATATCTGTTGATTGTTTATCTGTTCCTTGGTTCATATAGCACACTTTTTGGAGTGCCATCAAATTTTACCGGAGATTGTAAAAATGATTCCACTGTTATTACGACGTATTATCAAAGATCAGATGCAAGTTCATTTGTTACAGCATATACAGAAATAAAATCCTTTGATCTTGACTCCGGTTTATTCAATCGTTCTTTGCAGAATGGAATTCCGTGGACTGCAACTACGTATAGTAATGGAGTATGGGATGATGTGGATACAACATTTTCAATCGGTGGACAAATCGAAGAGATACTTACCCGCAGAGGGTCCGTTACCGGATGGAATAATTTTTCTTCGGTAACTTATTCCTATTCTCCGACCGGTTTGATCACTGAACAAGCCGAGCGATCCTGGAATGGATCGGCATGGGATTCGGTGTCGCATAGTTTCTGGCAGTATGATTTGCAGGATAGATTGACAAATTTTGAGCGTTATGTTTTTTCATCCGGACAATGGAACAACGACAGAAAAATGGATGTTGCCTATAGCGGAATTCATCCTTTTTCAAAAACCTACAGTCGGGGAAATGGTACTACATGGACCAATGATTCGATGCTGGTATTTACATACGCGGATACCTTACGTACAATGCTGGATCTAAGTTTTTGGGATAGTACGCTGGTGACATGGATAAGTTATGCTCAAGTACCGTATCAGTTGATCGAAGGAGATTGGGTCGCGAGAATCACCAGAAATTTGCCGATTACAGTAAGTGGCATCCCTGCTGTGGATACTGTTGTGTATGATCTGGATACACTTGAAAATATTATGTATTGGAAGAACGCTCAGTTTACCGTGATGGACACAGTGAATTTGGGTAATAATGAATCTTCTTATTCTAGTGTCGAATACAATCTTTACCAGGGAGAAGTGAAAATTCATGTCACTACTTACAGTGAATCAATGATGGATTTGGTTAGCGGTGATACTTTGTGGTACGAATATTTCCGTCCAATCGTTGAGACCTATTCTTATGATCAAAATAACAGATTGGTGTTGACACAAGTGATAGGAGGGTGTACAAATCCTTGTTCCGGCACTCACGAATATTCATATGATTCTACCGGATTTCTTTTTGCTGAAGAAATGCTTAGTTCAACGATGGTGAGTGACCGGTTCACTTTTATCCATTATTATCTTGCCGATTCCTCAGCGATGAATATCCTGGTTCCTGATTGGGATTTGGATCCTTATGTATGCAGAGGTTCTGAATATCAGACACACTTTCTCCTTGCAGGTGGTTGTCAGCCTTATCAGGTACAATGGTTTCCGGCGACAGGTTTGTCGTCAGATACCATTTTGGATCCAGTGATTACTGTTGGGGATTCGATCATGTATACTGTTGTCGCCCGGGACAACGCCGGACATGTGGATACTATTTATTACAGCGTGCATCCAGCGCTGGAAGAAACACTTACTGTAGATACATCAGGTTGTTTTGAATTGGCAATTTTGTCAGTTGTCGATCTGCCTTCAGTTTATTATCGATGGTACAGAGACGGGCAGCTTATCAGCGGTCTTGATTCGAATATATGTGTTGTCACTCAACCCGGAAATTATTCGGCCCAGGTTTCTAAGTATTCATATAGTCCGTATTACGGATCGCTTGGGTGTGATTATTATTCTGATACAATCACTGTGTCACTTCCGGTTGTATTTCAATCCGGTGATTCATTGTATACAAATTTACCTGCACTGAGCTATGAATGGTATGTTGATGGAGTATTGTATGCATCAGGACCGAATCCTTATGTGATCGCGAATGTATCGGGAGATTATACTTTAATTTTGGTTGACTCGGCAGGATGCGAACGTGAATCGGATATTTATCCGGTGATCACTTCAGGATTAGCATACTGTTTCGGAAAATGCTGTCAGTATTTTCCCGAATCCGGTCAACACTAGTCTGAGTGTATTTTCAGACTTAATGAAAGATCAAGCTGAGATGTGTATCAGGGATCTTACCGGACAAGAAATTGCCTGTCAAAGCATGAATGGTACCAATCATTTGGTTGATGTTTCCGATCTTTCCGATGGATTTTATTTTCTCAGTATAAAATCCGGGAAAATGGTTTCCTATAAACGATTTGTTATCGAAAGATGAAGCTGATTGTTATTGTTTGATCTTAAGAATTCGAAGATTTACTCTTTGTTGAAAAGAACTTTTTTTCTGATTAAATAATTTTCTGTTTGAACTTCGACAATGTATACTCCGGAAAACGTATTTGGCAAGGAATTTCCATTCGAGGAGAAATAAGTGCGCTTGTCTGGAAAATCGATTTTCCTGTCATATCAACTACTGAAAGATTAAAAAGTTTGTCGTTGGGTGAGTCCTGAAAGAGAGATACAGATGTTGTTGTTTATTAAAGGTGCAATTGAAATGAAAATTCTTTTGGCTTCCGGCTTTTAACGGAAACGACAGGCGAGTAAGTTGAGTTTCCATCATAATCGATTTGATTAAGCCGGTAATAATTTACATCCTGATGAGGAGAATGGTCGCAAAATTTATAATCGATTCGGGAGCTTGAATTGCCGGCGCCGGTTTGCTGACCAATCACTTCAAAAGTAGTACCATCAAAGGAGCGTTCAATTTCAAATCGTTCGTTATTCTTTTCAGAAGCAGTTGTCCATTCCAGATAGTTGGTTTGTTCATCCGAATAGGCGAAGAAAGAAAGCAATTCTATGGGCAATGCCTGCTGTGAGATTTCGAAATTATCAAGTTGTGTCCAATTTTGTAATGCCCCACCCTGTAATTGAACTGTGAGGTAATTTCCATTTGAAGGAGCTGTAAAGATCACAGTTCTCTTTGTCCAAACACCGACCATAGGAAGTGGAGCAGTATAAATTAATGATCCAAAACTATTATTTACTCCTGAGATTCCAATCTGTACCGGACATGGTCCAATGGAATAAGGAGAACCACAAGCGTGATCATAAAAGCTCAGCAGATAGCTTGTACCTTGCACAAGAGGTGCCGATAGTTTTAACGAAAAGGCATCTGTTCCATTACCGGTAAGCGCAATGTACCAGTTCCCATTTTGAGGTCCTCCGCAATAAGTAGAGGATTTGATTAGATCAATATCTCCATAAGTTCCAAAAGCAAATACGTTGCTGCATGTAGCGTTGAAACTTGCATTTGTCAAGTTGATAAGATCCGAAACAGCGGAATTAGTTTCAAAACTTCCATTGATTATAGTCTGTGAATGCGAGGTTGAATAATTCAGGACCAAAAGAAACAGAAGAATCAGCTGTTTAATTGATTTTAGAATGGCCTGAAGTGTATTCGTATTTTTCAACTGATGCGGGTGTTATTCATTTCCGGAAACTCCATCAAGGGTAGTGTTTAAAAATCTTCCCAAATAAAAATAGCTGCTGTACGGGCAAAAATCACCTCCCAATGGTCAATGGAACAATTGAAGCAGGCGATGATTTAGCTGGAGGATTCGTTTTTTCGAGAATCAGGGCTCCCATTTGTTTTGCAAATTCAGTCCATGAGATTGAATTTGCATATCCTAAATTCATTTTCACCTGACAAACGCACGGAATACACCCCCGGTGAAAATTGATGCATGTCCCAATCAATTTTATTCCTTCCACCGGTACTTAAAACAGTTTCCGTTTTCAATATCGCACCCTGTAAATTAATGAGATCAATGCTTGATCGAGTGGCTGTATTGCTTTCCCATTCTATACTTAAAATGCGATTTTTATCAATTGAACATTGTACTGTATTTGGTTTCTGGATTTCCTGCGTTCCTAAAGTGTTTGTATATTTTAAAAAAGTTCCCGCGGTTCCAACAGCATATGCAAGATTAGGAGAAACAATATATAAATCGGTTATTGTAGTTGTGACCGGACTGGAAACGGATGTCCAGGTGTTTCCAGTGTCTGTCGTCATATAGATACTTCCATTTTCTCCCGCGGTGAAACCAAATCTTTCTTTGATTTGAATTGCATGCAGTGGAGTAGATGTTGTGATTACATTGGACCAGCTGAGTCCTGCATCAGTTGTTCTGAAAAGTCCGTTTGTGCTTGCAGCAAAACCTGTATCAGTTGAAGTGAAAAAAAGCGAATAAATGTTCTGTGTAAAATTCAATGATGACCATGTTAAACCATCATCAGAACTTTTGAATAAAGTTGAGCCACCACCCATTGTATTTTCCGCACCGGCATAGATTACCCCATTTCCTGTGCTGTAAACAGTATGCAATAATGTATTTTCATTATTAACTTCTGCACTGACTGTATGGTCGGTCCAACTTCCTCCGGCATTTGATGTTTTGTATAGCATTCCTTCCATAGAAGTGTAGTTGAAGTCGTAACGCTGACCAACTGCGTAACCATCGGTGCCATTTGTAAACATAACATTTTCAAGAATTCCCGCTTGTGTAGATGCTGCATCGACGATCAGGTTCCAATTGGTGCCACCATCTGTTGTCTGGATAATTCCATTACCCACAACAATTCCGTTATAAAAATTGGTAAACCAGACATCGGAGGATGCGTAAAAATAGATTTGGAACAGACTTCCTGAAGTGATGTTCGCTCCGCCATCGTTTGTATAAAACCCGAAGGGGATTCGATCCTGAGCCTGAATATACCAGCCAACTGCCATTCCTTTATCAGGATTTGTAGGATCAAAATAACATCCGTACAAATTTCTATTTGCCGGGGTTTGCAGTGCAATCCAGGATTGTGCGAATATTTGCAACTGAATGCAAAAAACAATCATTAAGGTAAGTACCTTTTTCATCAGCAATTACTTTTATTATTCTAATGTAAAATTGCATTACCTTATAGAATATTAAAATGATGATGGTCAAAACAGAAGATGAAGATTTTACGGTGGATTATGTTTTAGCTTTTACATAAAGCTTACCCGATTTTAAGACATCAGTATTGGGACATTATCCAGTGGTTTGGAAAACCGTTGCATTTGTTTAGAAGGGTGCCTTTTTCAAAAGGATTGAAAAGAGCTTGATAATGGTTTTTAAAAAGGTTTTATCAAGCCTTTTTTGCTCTTTTTTTCCCTAAATGAAGTTCCCGAACCCATTAAAAATCTATTTTATCTGGAAATACCTGTTTTTAATCAAGTTTTTAGCTGCCTTTACATAATATTTTTAGCTTTTGCTCCGGATTTTTGGTACAATTGCTATATATTCGCCTCTTTGTAATTAACTCTCTATTAATAATTTGAATACATGGCCATTTAAATTGGTCAGTGCTTGCAATCATCAACTCAAATACCTCTTATCTCTTTCTAATTATCTACTTACATGAACAAACACAAACTGTTAAAAATCAGTGTAAAAGAGTGTGCCTTGGTTTTGGCAATGCTTCTGGTTTTTCCATTGTTTTCCAATGCTCAATCCATGCAGATTACGGACTTTGTTCTGTTTTCAGGATCGGGTGGTGCAGGAACTTCCACCCCACCAACACCGGGTTATGGAGTTTTCATCGGCTCTTCGAATACAATTTCCGGAGGTTCTGTTGGAAGCTACAAACTTGTTCAAACCACTGGTAGTGGCACTGTGAATGCAAACATTTATTCACGTGAAAAGGTGACTATCGCAAACAGTAATGTGATTGGTGGCAAAATTGCTGCAGGCAATCAAGCCGGACTTACCGGAACTATTCTTTCTGTTGGTTCAAGTGCCAACTTAAGTGGAAACATTGATGTGAATGGAAATGTTGTAGTAAGTGGTGGAACAGTTTCAGGAAGAGTTACACATCCGACTGGAACAACCTATACAGGTCCGGCACCGGCGGGTGGAAACATTGTTGGAGTTCCTGCAATTCCAACGCTGCCTGCTTTGCCTGTCATCACCACATTTCCGGCTGCAGGCACTACCAATATCACTACAACACAAACCTTGTCTCCGGGTAATTACAAGAATATTACTCTGTCTGGAAATAAGACCATCACCTTTAACGGACCCGGAGTGTATGTGTTCAGTACAATTCAATGTTCCGGTAGTTCCAATAACTTCGTATTTAATTTTCAAAATTCCAGTACTGGCAACTTTTATATCTATGTTCATGGCAATGCTGACCTTGGAAAATCTAACGCGACTTTGCTGAATGGCGGCAGTGCTTCACGTATTTTTTCTGAAACGCATGGTACAGGTGCAGGATGTTCGATTTCCAATGTAGCCTGGCTGATCGCTAACGGCTCTTCCGGTGGAGGTTCAAAATGGCTGGGAACAGTATATGCACCTTATGGTGCAATTTACATTGGTTCAGGTACGGGAAACAGTAGTCTTACCGGTGCATTATACAGCGGAACCCAGGTAAATGTAAATTGTGGAGTATCTTTAACATATGCTCCATTCATAACTTGTACAACTCCAAATGCAAATGCAGGTCCTGACAAAGTGTTGATGTGTTCGGCACAAACTCTTCAACTCTCAGGTTCTTCTACAACATCGAATGTAAGTTATTCATGGACTGCTTCCGGCGGTGGAAATATTTCTACAGGCGGTGGAACAGCAACGCCTACAGTCACTGCAGCAGGAACGTACACGCTTACAGTTACTACGGCTACCGGTGGATGTACTGCTACGGATATCGCTGTCGTCACTACTAACTTCACACAACCATCCGCTGATGCCGGCCTGGATGTTTCCTTCTGTTCCGGTGGCAGTGCTTCCCTGGGAAGTGCAGCAGTTGCAGGAATGAATTATCTCTGGTCTCCTTCAACAGGAATCAGTAATACGGCAATTGCTAATCCGACTGTTACTTCTTCAACTCCGGGAACTACAACCTATACAGTATTGGTGACAAATCCATCAAACGGATGTACAAAAACAGATCAGGTAGTAGTGGAAGTAAAACCAATTCCTGCATCACTTGCAGGTACTGATGTAGAATTTTGTTCCGGTGGCAGTGCAGGTCTGGGTGCAGCACCTGTTGGAAGTAACTCATATAGCTGGACTCCTTCAACAGGATTGAGCGACGCCTCTGTCGCAAACCCAAGTGTTTCACTAACACCGGCCGGAGTAACAGTTTATACTTTGACTACTTCATTGAATGGTTGTTCATCGAATGACCTTGTTAATGTTACTGTGAACGCACTGCCGGTTCTAAACGCGGGTACTTATGGTCCTGTTTGCGCCGATGCATCCATCATTAGTCTGAGCGGATCGCCTGCAGGTGGTACTTTCAGTGGCAGCGGTGTTGCCGGCGGATCATTTGATCCTTCGGTAAGCGGTATCGGTTCGCATGTAATTACGTATAGCTATACTGATGGAAACACATGCAGCAACACTGTTACGACAACTATCCTCGTAAATAATCTTCCGGATGCTGATGCCGGCAATGACAGTTCACTTACTTGTGAAAACCCGGTAGCGACACTCAATGGTTCTTCATCTGTTCAGAATGCACAGTATTCGTGGAGCAGTTTTGATGATGGTACTTTTGATGGTCCGTCAAACGTTTCAACTCCTTTCATCAATGGAGAAGGAACATTTGTTTTAACAGTAACTGATCCTTCAACAGGTTGTTCCGCAACCGATACTGCATTGGTTGCGCGTATCCCTTGTATCTTCCCGTATTACCCTCCACCACCAGGAGGTAAAGTATTTGATTTGATTGGTGCGGAATTGAATTCCTTGTACCACAATTTTGGTTCTATCAATACTTCTGCAAATGACATTTTCGTTCTTCAGCAGGACAGTGTGTATATCGAAGTAATTGCAAAGGATGGTTTCTATCCAACTTTGCTTGCGATGCTTCAATCACCTGCTTATGGGATGGTTGATTTGATTGACAACGGTGATACTACTCTTATTGTGTCCGGTAAATTCCCTGTATCTCATTTGTTGAGCCTGGATAGTTTGCCTATTGCACAATACATTGATTACGCTCGTCCGTTGTTCCCGGCCATTTCAAATGTCGGTGTTGCAAATACAGGTGGAGACGTCGCGCAGTACTCTGATTTTGCAAGAAATGGATTCAATGTAAAGGGAGAAGGAGTGAAGGTTGGAATTATATCTGATAGTTATAACACGATCCTTGGAAATCCTGCATTGACTGACGTGGTGAATGGTGATCTTCCCGGAGTAGGTAATCCGGATGATCCGAACCCCGTGCATGTATTGCGTGATTATCCTTATTCAAGACTTTCCGATGAAGGTCGTGCCATGGTTCAGATTGTTCATGACATCGCTCCTAAAGCTGATTTGGCTTTCCGTACCGGATTTATCAGTGCAGGAGATATGGCACAAGGTATCCGCCAGTTGAAACAGGAGAATTGTGATGTCATTGTCGATGACGTAACATTTATCACTGAACCTTTCTTCCAGGATGGAGTTGTTAGCCAGGCGGTGGATGAAGTAGCGGCTCAGGGAGTATCTTATTTCTCTGCTGCAGGTAACTTCGGTAGTCGTTCTTATCACAGTACATTCAATCCTGCACCTGCTCCTTCAAATGTGACCGGTATGGCTCATGATTTTGGTGGCGGTGACATCTTCCAGAGTTTATCTCTTGTACCCGGAACATATACCATGGTTCTGCAATGGCAGGATTCTATTTATTCATTGTTCCAGACACAAACCGGAACACAGAATGATCTTGACTTTTATCTCACCTATGATAACGGTAAAACACTATTTGGATTTAACCGGAATAACATTGGTGGCGATCCATTGGAAATTCTTCCATTTAATGTAACTGCAAATACAACTATCAACCTTATGGTTGTGCGTGCATCAGGAGTACAAAATGTAGATTTCAAATACATTGTATTCCGTGGAAATCTCACCATCAACGAACATCGCGCAGACAGTTCTACCATTGTTGGCCAGGGAAATGCCCGTGGTGCAATGGCAGTTGGTGCCGCTCGTTATACAAGAACTCCCGCATTCTGGGGATCACCTGCACAAATGGAATCGTTCTCTTCAACCGGAGGAACACCAATCAACGGTGTAGTTCGTAACAAACCTGATTTTACCGCTCCGGATGGAGTAAATACCAGCGTAAATTTCAATAGTCTGGATCTTGAAGGAGATAATACACCAAACTTCTTCGGGACTTCCTGTGCTGCTCCGCATGCCGCTGCAGGAACAGCTCTCTTGCTGAGTGCGAAGAAAAAATTCTATAACACTACAATTACTCCTGATAGTGTGCGTGCCTTGTTACAGAGAACAGCTTCTGATATCGGCACGGCAGGGTTTGATTACCAATCCGGCGCAGGATTGATTGATATCGGTGCGGCAATGCTGACCATGGCCGCTCCAACTCCAGTGATTTCCGCGCTGAATGTTCCCGGAGGCGTTACTCCCGGTACTGTTCAGTTTGTTGTGTCTGTTGACGGTAGCTTCTTTACTACACAGTCAAAAGTGCTCTTCCGCGGTGATACAATTCCTACCAGCTTCATTGATGGCAGTCATGTATTAGCAACTGTTCCAAACTTCTCAGGTAATCCTGCCATTCAGGTACTCACACCTTGTATTACTCCTTCTTGTACAGATGGTGGTATTTCCAATGCACTGTATTTCTTCTCACCAGTAAAGAAAAATGTAGTAATTACCGCTGAGAATAAAACAAAGAAATACGGAGAACTCCTCCCCACATTCACGGCTTCAGTTACTGTTGATGGGGTAGATCAGGCAAGCTCAGGATTTTCGCTTTCTGACCTTGGTCTTGACAATCTTGGATTTATATCTTCAGGAACAAGTTCCAGCAACACCGGAGTGTTTTTCATCCGACCTGTCTTGGATACTGCAGCCCTTGATGTCAGCTTTAAGGAATTATTCAATTATTCATTTGTTGACGGACAATTGAGTATTACTAAACTTCCGTTGGTGATTTCTCCGAAAGATACTACTCTTGTTTATGGAGATAAAATCGGTGACTTTGGTTTCCAATACGATTACGATCAGTCCAATATTGATCCGGGTGTGCAACTTGCATTCCTGAATTCAATTGAAGCTGAACACGAATCAACTATGGCAAATGCTATCGCACTTGTTGATGGCAGAGTGGTGACCAGCGGAAGAGTTGTTACCAGCTCCGATCTTGTTACACTCAGTATGATTGCAAGCGGTCGTGTTGTTACCAGTGGTCGCGTCGTTACCAGTGGACGCGTAGTGACCAGTGGTGTTACCGTCACCGACACAACAATCATTGTTGATATTGCTCCTCAATCTATTTTTGATTATCAGAACGATTCATCAACTGCCGTACTTCAAAGTCCGGGTGCAGGTTTGCATTCAAGAGCCTTGTTGAATGGCCGTGTTGTAACGAGTGGAACCGGTGTTGTCAACGGACGCGTAGTGACCAGTTCAGTTCCGATTGTAAACAGTTCTTCTGCTTCTGATTCCAGCAACCAGAATGTTGTTGTGATTATTGACGAAGGCGACGTGAATGCTCCTCCGGGAGATGAGCTGGGTGGCTTGCAATCCATCAACATGGTAACAGGTACAACTGTCGGATCATGGTTCATTGTTCCTGGTGCTTTGTTGTCAAACAACTTCGATATCAGTTATGAATTGGGAACACTGACCATTTTACCGGATACACTTACCATCACTGCTGATGATCAAAATCCGGCATGTAATAGTATTCCTGCATTTACTTCAAGCATTGAAGGATACCATTACCAGGATGATGCATCGACTGTATTTGCATCTGATCCTTCTTATTCTATTCTTGACAACCTGAATCAGGTTGTGAATGGAGTACCTGCAGGTGGAGTATACCAGATTGTTCCTCATGATGCACAGCTTCTTCCGGAAGCGAATTATATTCTGGAATATGAAAACGGTACATTGACAGAACCTGCATTGCTGAGCCTTACCGCGACACCTGCACAACCATCATGTTTCGGTGAAACCGGAAGTGTAGCTTTGGATGCAGAAGGTGGTACCGGAGCTTACCAGTTTGATGGTGATGCAACAAGCAACCTCAATGGAGGTAATTATAATTACACTGTAATGGATGACAATGGTTGCATTGCGACTGCTTCAGCTACTGTGAACACTGCACCTGATCAGTTGGTATTGACTGCTACCGCAAATCAACCATCCTGCTTCGGACAAACAGGTAGTGTTACCCTGACTGTAACAGGCGGAACAGCCGGGTATACATATTCCGGTTCTGCTACCACAAATCTTGCAGACGGCATTTATAATTACACTGTAACGGATTCTAAAAATTGTACAGCTAATACCTCTGCAACAATTACAGTTCCATCAGCTGTAAGCGGAACAACATCATCGACTGCTTCAGGTTGTGGAGTAGGAACAGGTAGTGTTTCTGTCAGCCCTTCAGGTGGTACTCCTGGTTATACATATTTGTGGTCTCCGGGTGGAAACACAACTCAAACCGCAACAGGTAAAGCGGCAGGTACATATACTGTAGTGATTACTGATTCAAAAGGTTGTACTGGAACCGCAATTGCAACAGTCGGACTTTCCGGCTCTGTTCCTGCTATTCCTGTATTCAATGACTGGGATGGTTATGGCAGCGACAATCCTTCTTACGGAGTTTGTGGCGGAAGTACTTACGACTTCGAGTTGGATTCGGTATCCAATGTAACTTCATACACATGGACAGCACCTCCGGGCGCGATCATCAATGATGAATGCGGTCATTCCGGTAACCCACTTACTACAACACAGGCTTACTATAACAATTGTGGTCCTGTAGGCGGTCATCCGGAACTGGAAATAACTTTCCCATCCGGATTTGTTTCCGGTGTAGTCACAGTATATGCAACGAATGCTTGTGGTAATAGTCCTGTAGCAAGCTGGTCGGTTCAATCCAAACCAAATGCACCGGGAGCAATTTCCGGTCCGGTCACTAATCTTTGTAAAAAATCCGGACAGGTTTATTCCATCGCTGCCGTGCCCGGGGCTGCATCTTATACATGGACAGTTCCATCCGGAGCAACAATTACAAATAACTATGGTACTTCCATTAAAGTTACTTATGGAAACAGCTTCACCAATACAGGTACTATTACTGTAAAAGCAAATAACTGTTGCGGATCCAGCGCTGTAACTTCTCTTGCTGTTTCAGCCAGAACAGCACAGCCCGGAACAATCAGCGGGTCGGCTTCAGTGTGCAAGACACAAACATCAGTACCGTATTCTGTAGCCGCTGTAACCGGAGCAACTTCGTATACATGGACAGTTTCAGGTGGCGCAACGTTTGTCGGCACTGCAACTGGAGCATCGGTAAATGTGAGATTCACGTCTTCTACTTCTACTTCAGTAACTTTGACTGTGAAAGCAAATAACTCTTGTGGTTCATCGGTTACAACTTCAAAAGTGATTTCAGTGAATTTGAGTTGTCGTACCCTTGAAGGAGAACAGGAAGTTTCACTTGATGAAATGAGTGCATATCCAAATCCAACAGCTGGTAAACTGAATCTTTCATTTACTTCACCGGCTGCCGACAAGTATGTATATCGCATCACCAATCTTCTGGGAGATGTAATGCTGAATGAAATCAGTCCGGTTGTTGAGGGTAATAACCTGAAAGAATTTGATCTTACAGGCTTCTCAAAAGGAATTTACTTCCTGAGTGTAGAGAAGGCCGGTGAAATCAAAACAATCCGGATTACTGTCGAATAAAAACTAATTTTTCAGAAAAACGAGCTGTTGCCAAACCCGGTGACAGCTCGTTTTTTTTTAATGAGGTTAATGAAATGCCGGTTTTTGTATAATTGGATACCGGATGAGTTCTCAGACACTAAAATATTTGTACTTTTAACCTATTCATTCAATCAACCTTTATGAATTTTTGTAGAAGTACAGTCTTTCTCATTCTGTTCCTGAAAACTTTTATAAGTTTTTCCCAGGATGCAAAGATTGACAGCCTGAAAAGTGTGCTGCAGGGTTCCGCTGAGGACACATTAAAGGTGAATACTCTTATTGAACTAAGCAGACTCAGTCGTACCGAAAAGCCGGAAGAAGCTGTCCGTTATGGAAAAGAAGCGATCGAACTTGCTACCAAGCTTGGGTTCAAAAGAGGTTTGGCTTATGCTTACAAATGGACTGGGGTAGGCTATTTTATCCAGGCATCCTATCTCGATGCGATGCCTTATTACGAGCAGTCGTTGAATATGCTGGATTCGATTGGAGATAAAAAGGGTAAGGCCAGTATGCTTGGCAACATTGGTAATATCTGGTACAATCAGGGAGTACAGGATAAGGCCATTGATTTTTATCTGAAATCACTCAAGCTGGCAGAGGAAATTGGTGATTCTGACAGGGTGATTACGATGCTCATCAATATCGGAGCAGTGTATACCGATAAGAAATCTACCTATGATAAAGCACTGGATTACCTCCGCAGGGCCTATCCTTTGAGTGAAGCGATCAAAAATACGGATCTGGTAGGTACTACTACTGTAAACATTGGTGAGGTTTTTTATAAAAAATATGAAATAGAAAAGAATGAAGAGAATAAGCAAAGAGATCTTGATTCAGCTTTGTTTTATTTCAAGAAATCCGTTGTTGCGTACCAGGGAACAGAGAATCTGCCTTACGCTCTGAATTATATTGGTCGCGTCTACCTCGCGGAAGATGATTTTTCTAAGGCTATCCAATACCAGCAGGAAGCATATAAAATTTCCAAAGAACTCGGTGCCAAAAATGATATGATGATTTCTTTGCTGCGTATGGCACAGACCTATTTTGAAAAGCAGGATATTCAACTTGCTCTTTCATCGTTTAAGGAAGCGGAGGCCATTGCAGCGGAAACAGATGCGAACAAGGAACAGAAGGAAATTTACGAGGGAATTTCAGCGGTGTATGCGGAGCTGAATGACTATAAGAATGCATATAAGTATCAGACCATGCTGATCCGTATCAAAGATTTATTGTATGATATTGACTCAGATAAAAAACTCGGGACCTTGCAATTTACCTATGATCTGGACAAGAAAGAATCCAAGATCAAACTGTTGACCAAGGATCAGGAGCTGAAAGAGCAGGAGATTAACCGGCAAAAACTTGTCCGGAATAGTTTCATGGGAGGATTCGCGATTGTCCTATTGTTTGCAGGAGTATTCTTCTCGCAACGTAACCGTATCTCCAAGGAAAAAAAGAGAAGTGATGAACTTCTGTTGAACATTTTGCCTGAAGAAACTGCTGAAGAATTGAAAACGACTGGAACTGCAAAAGCGAAAAGTTTTGATTCCGTAAGTGTGCTCTTTACAGATTTCAAAAATTTCACACAGGCTTCTGAGAAATTGTCACCGGAAGAATTGGTTGAAGAAATTAATCACTGCTACTGTGAGTTTGATAAGATCATTACAAAGCATGGTATTGAAAAAATTAAAACCATCGGTGATGCTTACATGTGCGCGGGAGGATTGCCCGTCTCGAATTCAACTCATCCTGTAGATGTTGTTCAGGCCGGACTGGAAATGGTAGAATTTATAGAGCGAAATAAAAATGAGAGAATCGCCAAAGGCCAGCCTTTCTTTGAATTGAGATGTGGTGTTCACACCGGACCTGTGGTTGCCGGTATTGTCGGAATTAAAAAATTCGCATACGATATTTGGGGAGATACTGTAAACACAGCCTCTCGAATGGAATCCTCAGGTGAAATCGGGAAAGTAAATATCAGCGGTACTACTTATGAGCTGATCAAAGACAAATTTCATTGCGAACACAGAGGTAAAGTGAAAGCAAAGAACAAAGGGGAGATTGATATGTACTTTGTGAGTGGCGCGATTGGTGGGTAGTTTTTAGTGGTTAGTGTTTAGTGGTTAGTGCTTAGTGGTTAGTGCTTAGTGCTTAGTGGTTAGTGGTTAGTGCTTAGTGGTTAGTGCTTAGTGGTTAGTGCTTAGTGGTTAGTGGTGAATCCCGACTCACGATTCCCGTCTCTCGTCCTCTGTCCCTCGTCCCCAAAAAAGCATGACATTTATTGCCGGATGATCCCACGAAAGTCATAAAAGGGGGGAAATTGAATTTGTATATTGGAGTCGTTTTGAAATAATCAGGTTGTTGCTTTATGTATCACAAACATAAAATTGTTGTTGTCTTACCGGCTTATAATGCAGAAAGGACTCTGGAGCAGACCTATAAAGAAATCCCCCGGGATATTGTTGACGAAGTGATCCTAGTGGATGATCATTCTTCTGATCACACTCCGGAATTAGCGCAAAGACTTGGTATAGAACATGTTATAAGGCATGAAAAGAACAAGGGTTATGGAGGCAACCAGAAATCCTGTTACAATGCCGCGCTTCGCCTGCATGCGGATATTGTGATCATGCTTCATCCGGATTATCAGTACACTCCAAAACTTATTACGGCCATGGCTTCGGTCATTGCGGATGGTGTTTATCCGGCTGTAATCGGTTCCAGAATCCTTGGTGGTGGTGCATTGAAAGGAGGAATGCCGAAGTACAAGTACTTTGCGAATCGATTACTCACCTTGTCGCAGAATATTCTGATGGGACAAAAACTTAGTGAATACCATACCGGATTCAGGGCATATCACAGTAAAGTTTTGAAAGCGATTGATTACAATGGTAACTCGGATGATTTTGTTTTTGACAACGAAGTCCTTGCTCAGATTTTTCACAAACGATTTGAAATCGCAGAGATCACCTGTCCGACACGTTATTTTAAAGAAGCTTCAAGCATCAATTTTAAGCGCAGTGTCAAATATGGTTTGGGGGTATTGAGTGTATCACTCAAGTACTTTTTTCATCACCGCGGATTGTACAAATGGGATCGTTTAAAATAGATTATCTCAGTTCAAAAAATTATTTTTTCGTCGGCATCTGGAATTGATCTCTGTCAAGTGGATGATTTGGTGACAAAGCATTGACTTCCTGCCAGGCTTCAATGCCATTTTTCGTATCATTCTTCAGGAAATAACAACCTCCAAGATTGTACCATGCATCCACATTTTTATCATTTATATCCACTGATTTCCTGTAAAAAACAATCGCGCTGTCGAGATTTCCATTTCTGAATTGTCTGTTCCCTTCATTGTACAGGATATCGCCAAGTGTCGCATTTCGCTTTTGTGCAGTCGCATTGGTCGGATCAAGAATCTGGGCTTTCTTCCAGTAGTCTGCTGCCTTGAAATAGTCCAAAAGCCCGAAATAAGCCATTCCCAGATCATCGTAGATAAAACGATAGTGGGGATAAATTTCCAGGATTCTTTCATCGTAATACAGCGCTTTCCTGAACTGAATATTCTTTTTTTCCTGAGTAGGTTCTGATTTCGCTTTCTGAATGTGCTGTCTAGCTGCATACAAGTTAGCTCTCACACTATTAGGCACCGTCTCTACATCTTTGAGAAACAATGTGTCATTATTTTTCCAGTCGGCATTTCTTGTAATGGTTTTGATCGCCCCGAGTGACAACAAAATTACCAATACCACTGTCCCCGGTATAGCGGCTTTTTCAGATATTTTGAGATAGATCAAGGATATGGCTATGCAAAATGCAAGCGAAGGCTGGAATAACAAACGTTCGGCAAGTGGTGCTCCGATATCAATGATAAAATTCGAAAACAGGAATATACTAATGAAGAAAAACAAAATACAAAATGAAGCCATTGATTTTTTCCTGAAAGTCAGAATTGCATAAACTATCATTCCTGCAAGCAAAATGAAAGATGAAATGAATTTTACGGAACCTAAGGAGAGGTATGGGATCTGATTGAATCCATAATCAAAGGAAAGGGGATGTGGGAAAATTAATAGGCCGAGGTACTTAACCAGCAGAAAGACTTTGGTGGCAAATGCTTCCGTTTTTGTGGCATAATAAAATGGCGCGTTGAGAACGTCAGTTACTGTGTCATAATGAAAACCGACAATTGCAATCCGTAGCGCCATATAGGCTATAAAAATCAATACGAGCGGAATTGCATAGACAGCTGATTGCTTTACTGATTGACCAAAGAAAAAATAGGCTGTCAAAGGAACAATGGCAATGAATGGTACAGCACTTTCCCGCGTTAATAGTGCAAGAAAGAAGCACAGGAATCCCAATAACAGCAATGGGATTGATTTATTTTTTAGATAACGGATAAATGTAAAAGACGAAGCAATTAGCAAAAGCGATACGATGAGTTCATCTCTGCTTTTTACGTTCGCGATAACTTCAGTATGGATGGGGTGAATGACAAAAATGAGACAGGTAAAAAAGGCGAGGTACTCATGATGCTCTTTGAATACGTGCTTTTTCAACAATATAAAAAGGAAAGCGATCAGGAAGGCAAACAGGAGGATATTGATCAGATGACTCATCAGGGGATTTACTCCGAATAATTCATATTCTATTGCAAAAATGACCAAAGCAACAGGCCTGTATCTCCCTCCGGATAAATCACTATCTTTCTTTTCAAGACCAAAAAAGAATTCAGTCTTCAGGATTTCCGGAATTCCTTTGATGCCTTTTTGGACCAATGAATTTCCTGTCAATACCACCGCGTCATCCAGTGCATATTCATTAGACAAGGTGTTGATGTTTAATCCAAGTGCAAGTATGATAAGGATCAGGACTTGTTGACCTGTTGTAAGTTTAAATTTTTTCATCCTTTTGTATTTCAATTCTTGTGGAAACAATTGTACTAAATTATCCTTCTTTTTACTTTAGCGAACTCTGTATACATGATTTTCTTCTGATAATTTAATTTCATCTGTCAACTGAGTCTTTTTTTTCCTCAAGTATTTTTTGAAGACTCAATATAGCATGTTCATTTTTGGGATTCAAATCTATTGACTTTTCATATTGAATGATGGCTTCTTGAATATTTCCCTTGTACATATTTTTTGATGCTTCTCCGACTAATACATCACTTAAATATGACGTCCATTTGATAGTTTCGGGATTTTTTGGTTCCAGCCTGTACGCGGTCATCCATTCATCGGCAGCGCTGGTATAATTTCCTTTGTGAAAATAAACCAGACCTAAACGCAAGTAAGTATAGGCGAATTTATTATGAATTTCCAGGGATCTTTTTGCGTACTCTTCAGCCTTGTCAAGGAATTCATTTCTGAGTTTCAGGTCTTCAGATTTATTTGCTTTGATTATGTATTGTTCGCACGCATACAGGTTGATCCTGGCACTGTTCGGTGAAGTTTTTACATCAATTAAAAAGAGGGTTTCATTATTTTTCCATTCCTGGTTTCTGGCAATTGTTTTGGCAGAGAATAGAATAAGCGTTATGAATAGTACTGTGGTTGAAGTTGCTCTGGAAAATTCCCGGACTTTTATAATAAATAAGGCAAAAAGTAAACAGAAGGCTAATGAAGGTTGGAATAAAATTCGTTCTGCCATTGGAGCTCCCAGGTCAAACAGGAAATTTGTTCCTATGGAAAGTGTTGCAAAGAAGAATAAGATTGAAAAGGAGATGAGTGATCTTTTTTTGAAACTGATTATTGCAATAAGAATCAAAAGGAAAATTATGATTGCTGAGATGATAAATTTAGCGTTGCTAATTCCTACATAGGGAATTTGATTATAGCCATATTCTGTACTCAGATGTAATGGAAAGATGCAAAGTGATATGTACTTTATTATGACAAAAACTTTTGTCGCGAAAGCTTCCATGGGACTTGCATAAAGATAGGGCGAATTGGTAACATCGTTTACCGGGTATTCCGCGAAACCTACAACAGCATATCTTAAAAGCATATAAGCCGAGAATACCAAAAGATAGGGAATGGTATGCCTGATAGATTCTGAAACGGAATTTTTACTAAAAAAGTAAATTATCAAAGGAAGCGTGAGGATAAATGTCAGGGCGGTTTCCTTGGTTAACAATGCCAGGAAAAAAGCTGCGAGTGATAATACTAGAAATGCCGGTCTTTTTGTTTCCAGGTATCGAAAAGAAAGGAGAAATGCGCCAATTGAAAATAGGAATACCAGAATTTCATCCCTGCTTTTTACATTCGCGATTACTTCAGTATGAACGGGATGGGCAATGAATAAAAGTACTGTGAAAAAGACCAGTGAATCCTCCCTCTTCGGGAATAAATGGCTATCGAACAATTTATAGAGTAAAAGAATCAGGAGGGTGAAAAGTATAATATTTATCACATGACTAATCATCGGATTCGCTCCAAAAAACTGGTATTCCAAAGCAAAGGAAATCAGAGAGAGTGGCCGGTATCGGGCGCCTGCAAGAATATTCGCTTCACTCGAATAGCCGGCTATATAATCTGTTTGTAGTATTTTCGGAATTCCCTTGATTCCCTCTTTCACAAATTTATTTTCCGTGAGCACAACGATATCATCAAGAGCATAGTCGTGAAACAGCGTGTTTATATTTAAAGTCAGGCTAAATAGAATCAGGCTGATCAGCTTGAATTTATTTGAGAGATTAAATGTGCCTGATGAAATCATAAATAGTTTTGTGTCCGATGAAAATGCTTATCTGGTTAGAAAGAAATCCAAATTTAAGGGGTGTTGTGGATCCAGCTGTTTTACTCTTTGCCAGGATTTCTCTGCAGTGACTGAATCTCCATCAAGATATTGTAATCCACCCAGGAAGTACCAGGCTTCAGTATTCTGAGGATTCAGATCGGTTGCTTTTGAGTAATTCATGATAGCTTCTTTTGTATGACCATTTTCAGTCAGTAAATTTCCCCGATAAAAATAATCTTTACTCAATACATTCAGGCAGATTCTTGCTTGTGGTGAAATGGAATCCAGCTGATAACTTTTCTTCCAGAGTTCAGCGGCTTTGTCGAAATTTCCTTTGTAATAATATGGAAATCCCAGACTGATATAAGCAGTGGCATAACCAGGGTAAATCCGGATGCATTTTTCACCATAGGTGATGGACTTGTCCAGATACTGATTTTTCAGCAATTCATCCGGTTCTTTCTCAGCCCTGGTTCTGTAGATCTCACAGGCGGCCCAGGTTGTTCTTGCGCTGTTCGGAGTTGATTCAGCATCTTTAAGGAAAAGAGTTTCGTTGTTTTTCCAGTCTGAATTGCGTAGGATAGTTTTAGCCGAATAGGCTGAAAGTATTCCGGCCAACAAAATAAGTGTAATGGGTTTTGATTTGTTGTAAAGTTTGGAAAAACCGGCTCCAAGGGCGATGCAAAATGCCAGTGAAGATTGAAACAGAAGGCGCTCTGAGAAGGGAGTTCCGATATCCACCAGTAAATTTGATGCAATTGAAATTGTGATAAAAAAGAAAAGAATGGAAAAAGAGAGAATTGGATTCTTTTTATATAAACTGTATGCAAAGTAAAGGAGTGCTCCAAGAGTAATTATTGAAGCAATGAATTGAAAGGAACCCGGTTCGATATAGGGAATCTGGTTAAAGGAATAATCACAGGAGAGGGGAGAAGGGAAAATGAGAATTCCAATATACAATAAGAGAATGTAAATCTTTGTAGCAAAAGCCTGTGCAGCTGTCGCGAACAGAAATGGGGCATTTAATATATCTGTCAAAAGTGGTTTCGTTGTACTTACAATGGAAAAGCGAAGAGCCAGATATATGGCGAGAACAATCAGGAATGGAAATGATTCTTTAATCGCATTGAATAATCCTCGTTTATAAAAGAAAAATAAAGCAAGCGGAAAGATGAGGACAAAAGTAACTGCGCTTTCCCTGGTGAGGAGAGCAAAAAAGAAAGTGGTCAGTGCAACAGCCAGATAGAATCCGGATCTTTTTGTACTGTAGGATAAGAAAGTGATGAGTGATAATGCGAGTAAAAGAAAGGCGATTAATTCATCCCTGCTCTTGACATTTGCAATCACTTCAGTATGTATGGGATGGGTTACAAAAAGAAGGCAGGTAAAGAAAGAAAAGTAGACAGGATACTCCCTGAACAGATATTTACTTAGCAGACGGTAAAGTAATACTATGAGCAGGGCGAAAAGTAAGACATTGATCAGATGACTAATAACCGGATTATCTCCAAAGAACTGATGTTCG
Source organism: Bacteroidota bacterium (assembly GCA_016720935.1). Classification (NCBI taxonomy): domain Bacteria; kingdom Pseudomonadati; phylum Bacteroidota; species Bacteroidota bacterium. The sequence goes on along the minus strand of JADKJP010000007.1, from coordinate 810,893 downwards.
AGCGCAAAAATAATTAAGGAAAATGGTCTGTATCTCGATTGATTTAATAGGTTTTTATCAGTAGTCCCTGTCATCAGGTCATTCCCAAGAATTTCAGGAATTCCTGCTACTCCTTTTTGAACATATTTGTTCTGAGTGAGCACAACATAATCATCGAGCGCATATTCATTTTGAAGCGTATTGAAATTCAATCCCAAAGCAAGGACCAACAGGATGAACAAGTGAAAATTGCCGGTTTGTGTAAACAATTTGAATTTCATCATTTGAATTGCAGACACCCTGACCAGGGCAAGGGATTGTGTTTTTGAAAATCTTCCGCAGTATTAAAATTAGTGAAAAGTAATTATTGGATAGGTAAATTTGTTCTTTGAATTCTAATTATGAATTTTATTCAATTTTATAGTCACGGACTATATTTTCAATTCCTTTTTTGTTGAGAATCTGAATATCTCTTTTTGTTCTGTAGATCAATTTTTCACTTTCAAAATCGCTTAGCTGTCGGGTGACTTGTTCGGGTGTAGTGCCTGCGATGTCTGCAATTTCTCTTCTGCTCAATTCGATATTCAGTGTTTTTGATTTTGGATCGATTCCGAAAATTTCATTGAGATAATCAAATGCTTCCGCCACTTTTTCACGGATATTCATTTGTGCATGATATTTTACCCTTAGTTCAGTTCTTCGCAGTTCAAGAGCGTAAAAGAGGATGAGATTGTAAGCGAATTCAGGGTTGTTCATACACGCTTCGCGGAATACATTGGTTTCAATAAAACACACAATGGTTTCCATCATCGCGATGGCATTAAAATAGTACTTGTCATTTCCAAGCACTCTGTGACCAAGAATATCGCCATCAGAAGCCAAACGTACTACCTGTTCTCTGCCATTTATATTGGTAGTTACTACCTTTATTCCACCTCTCATGATGAAGTGAATTCCCTGCATTGTATTTCCTTCCCTGAAAATGGCGTCACCCTTTTTGTAAATATTTTGATTCTTTAAGGCAGAAATAATACTTAAATTTTCTCCTTTGCAGAATTTTTTCAGGAAACAATTCGAGCTTGTACAATTGCTGCATTCAATCATTTGTCTCATTGCTCTGAATATTTATTTGCCGGTAGTTTGATTATAATTTCCTGAATACAATTCTAATAGGAGAGAGGGTTGTGATTTTCCCCATGACATCTCAGGTAGCACCGCCCTTTATTGGTTCCAAGATCTTCAAATCTCAGGATACCACTACTGGATGGAGTTACATAGTTGGTGTTGAAATTGATTAAATTACTATTGTTGGCAGCTGTTCCCTGCAGACTGCTTATTCCGTGTGAATCATGACATGTACTGCATGATGCTCTTTCACCTGAAATATGTTTACTGTGTTCTTTAAAAGAGATATCGTTCATTATAGAAGTGCTGCTATGGCAATTGTAACACAATTGGAAATTGGAAACATTATAAGTCGTATTGTCTGTCAGAATGTATTGGGATTTCAGAATTTGCGGATAAATAGATCCATGTGGTCCGGCAGGCGATCCTGCACCATTGCTGGCATGGCAGTCGGTGCAATAGATAATACTGGTTCGTGAAAGAGGTGAAATGAGGCTTGGTACACTTGCATTTACACCTGGTCCTGCTATTGGATGGAAGGAAGGATTATTGAGAGCGAATTCCAGTCTTACATTATTCTGAATGATCCTCCGTGGTGTTGTCGGACCTGTTACCGGATTATCGGAGTGACAGCGATAGCAGATTTCATATTCATTCGTCACCGGGTTCACTGCAACACCGCTCTGATTTATTCCTTTGACTCCTTTATTCGGTCCTCTGACGGCAGGAGCGCTTGCAGTGGTAGCATTCGCTTCATGCGCGCTATGGCAATCCACGCATTCAACGTGCCTGGTACTGACAGCACTTGCTTCTGTTGGGTCATGAGTTCCGGTGTATCCGTACACATTATGTTTATACGCTTTTGCGAATTCAGCCTGAATATTTTTTGTCGCTACATTTCCATTATGACAATCCAGGCAATTGTCTTCTTCAGCAGGGTATTTTAGCAATCTTTTCAATCCACCGGAATTGTGAGGATTATGGCAACTTTCGCAGGCATTCTCAGCAACGGTTGTCCATGGAGTGAATGGCCATGGATTCGGTGCATTGTGATTCCAGGTTTTTGTTGATGTTTTATGACTGGATGTCGACCAGGAAGGCTGGGCATGGCAGGCGATACAGATATTTGAATATTGAGATGAGGCAACAAGAAAATCAGTGTATAAATTTTTATGGGGATCGTGACAGGAAGTACATTGAAGCTTGTTGTTCTCTAATGTAATCTGTGATCCCAATGTGGCAGGATTGTTCAGGTGGCCATTTGCAGCAACAAGAGCAGCATCGTAGGTAAAAGATACAGGGTGATCATTCCTCAGGTCCGTAGAAAGATTGCTTGGCCCGGCAGGCATGTTTGATGTATTCGCGAAACTGATTGTAGAACTTCTGCTCAATACACTTCCGAGAGCTACAGTTCCATCATGGCAGGATAAGCAAAGTATGGAAGAGCCGCTTGGTTGTCCGGGCAGGGCTTTCATCGTTGAGCTCGTATAAGGCGAATAAGTAGACCCGGGGTCATTTCTGTTCCAAAGTGGAGATTGGGGTTTGCTATTGTGCGCTGTATGACAGAAAAGACAAATTTCTGTTTCTCCTGTAGCTTTGACTGAACCCGGACCGGTTACAGAAAGATTGTGTTTTGTATTCACTATTGATTGTGCATTTATTCCAAATGAAATGCACAAGAGTATGAATGTGTGAAAAAGGAATTTCATTTTTCACCTCCTGTAATTAAATGAAAGATCTGTACTCTTGAATTGTATGTATCAGAAACATAGATTCTGTCATGTTCATCGATATAGATCCCTGACGGCATCCAGAATTGACCTTCATCCTGGCCCTGAGAACCGAAAGAGTAAAGGAAATTTCCTTTTATGTCAAAAATCTGAACTGCATGGAATAAAGCATCCGCGACATAAATATGCCCGAAGGAATCCGTCGCGATGCCTTTCGGACTTGCAAAATAGCCTGTCGCGTCACCATTTGAACCAAAGACGGATATTACCAATCCTTCTTTATTAAAAACCTGAATACGAAAATTCATCGCATCCACTACGTAGACTTGTCCCTGATTATCGATCCACAGATGAGTTGGAAAATTGAAATTCCCCCACGATGTTCCTCTGTTTCCGATGGTTCTCAGGATCTCGCCTTTGTTATTCAGCACTACAAGTCTGTGTTTACCTGTTTCTGTTACCCAGATTTCATTGGTGATTTTTGAAAAAGCAATACCTGTGGGTTTTTCCAGTATGAGTGAGTCATTCAATACTGAGCATTTTTTACTATCAGGGTCGAGTATATAAATTTTATTTTGATAGGAATCTGTAAAAAGAATTTTGTGGTCAGTATATTGACATACTCCGACCAGCGAATTATAATGAAACTTTGATTTGTTGAGGTAATGCGGAATTTTTTCTTTCCCTTTTTCTACACGAAAAACCGCATTGTTTTTTTGGTCAAGCACCCAAAAAGTATTCGGGTCAGAGGCTACCAGTGAAACCGGTTTGTTTAAATCAGGTGTATTATCTCCCAATAGAACATCTCTCAATTTGTGTGTAAAGGACTTCTTGTGCAGTTTGTGTTCTGCAGATGGCCATTGACTGACAAAGTCAATCGTACCACTTTCATATTTAACCGGAATTTTCAGTCGCAATGAGTCCTGTGACCTGGCGGACACATTGATGAGAAGAAAAAATGCAGTGGCAAGCATATACTGCAGTTTATTTATTTGTGATTTAAATATAATTGAATGGAAAACCGTACTGGTGTTTTGACAAACACCTTTTGCAGGCTGTATATTCAGCCTGCTGTTATGTCTGTATTTGAATTCCCGCCATATGCTGAGCTTGCGTTCCTTAGATCCGATGCTAAACCGCCTGAGCATATTGCATGAATTGGTCAACTACTTTATCGGGTTCAAATTCGAAATCCTTATTCTGTTTCAAATTGAGTACAAAAGCCTGGATTGTTTTATTCACCAATTCGTCTTTCACTTCCGGATCCAATTTTGAAAGATGCGGGCAATATCTGCTCACTTCAATCAATGTGCTTTTCAAAGAAACGATCTGATCTCTTTTTTTGTAAAAATTATTCCAGTCAACAAATGAAGAAATATGGTTATTGATAATTTCATTGGCGATTGGAAGATATGTTTTTCTGTTTTCCAGTGATTTGTCAAGGATTGCAGAAATTGAATCGATGTCCAGTACTTCGGTCATATTATTGGTCTTGCATTCCGGATGTACTGTTTGAGGAATGGAAAGATCAAGAATAAGTTTTGTTTTCGCGTTTCGAAGTATTTCAGGTGTAACAATGTATTTGTGTGATGTCGCGCTGAGGATCACTACATCGTAATCCTGAAGGCTTGTGCTGATATGCTCATAAGGCAAAATTCCAAATCCATGTTCATTGGCAATTTCCCAAGCGGTGGAATAAGTACGGTTTGAAACTGTCAATTCATAATCCGGAAGATAGTGTTTGATGTTTTTTGAAATGTTATTCCCAAATTTACCGGTACCGATGAGCAGACATTTTGTTGTGCGGTCGCCGATTTTATCTTTCAGAATTTCAATTGTTGCGTAAGAAGCGGAGACTGTGCCTTTACTTAAATCAGTTTTTGTTTTTACTTCTTTCGAAGCCTGAATGCAAATATTTGCCATTCTTTCAAAAACCGGACTCAGTAAGCCATTCTCTTTTGAGAATTTGCAAGCATTTTTAAATTGACCCAATACCTGATAATCGCCTAGAATTTGTGAGTCAAGTCCTGATGCAACATTGAAAATGTGGGTGAGGGCGTCAGTGGATGTTTTAACGAATTTGAAAGTATCCAAAAGTATTTTTGGTTGGTTACACACTGTAGTAATAATTTCTTCAGCGTAAGCGATAGATCCTACTCCGTAAACTTCTGTTCTGTTACAGGTGCTCAAAACAACAAAATCTTTGAACTGATAGTTCTTTGCCAATTCAAAGCATTCGATTTGTTTTTCTGCAGATATAGAAAACGCGCTACGTGTAGTGACGTCCGCATTCTTAAAAGAAATCCCGATTACAAATGTGTTTTCCATGAATATTCAGATAGATTATTTGGATACAAATTTCACCTAACAAATATGGGTCCACAGGATAAAAATTTGTATGATGGGAGTCATACAGCAGGCTGATTTATATCTTGCTATTCTGTTGCGAAAGCGCAGCTTTTACAGGCTTTTCTTCACTCTCAATTTTGGAGGAAATGAAATTAGTTCAGACGTTAAAAAAATTGAATAGAAATGTTGCGAAAATCTATTTGTAAAAAAATTAATCAGGGTTTTCTTATTATATATATGTATAGAAGTGAAAACATTTTTTTGCATCGTTTTAAAAAGAAAGCATTTGTCATTACATCTGTATGATAGTCGTCATTTTGATCATGTAAAGGTGATGATTTCTGTACTTTTTATGAATGAAAAATCAATTTTCCTCGCCTCTGTAAAGTGCAGAAATACAGGAGTTTGCGACACAATATTTTTATCTGAAATACTCAAGTTTGCGTTTTAGCAGAATTATTTCAGTCTAAAATCAACAACATAAGTGGTTTCTCTCATTGATTTCAGAGAAGGGTGAGTAGATATTTGTGTCATAGAATTGACATAAAATAATTCTCTGATAAAAACATCATCCAGTAATCACTAAAAAATAAAATTATGAAAAAGCTTATCATTTCAGCAGCGTTTGGTTTAATGATACCACTAATGGGAATGGCACAATCTACATTAGGCCCAGGTGTAATGGGAACATCATTGACTGTTGCAGGATTACCACACAACTTTGCATCTGATGCTTGGAACGCCTACAATTACACAACTACATTAGGTCAGCAAATTTGCCAACCTTGCCACACTCCACACAATGCAATTCCATTATCTCTTGCTCCACTGTGGAATCACCAGTATTCAACTGCGACTTACACTTTCTATCAAAGTATTAAAGATGGATCAACAATGGGTGTAACAGCTATTGATGGTACTTCTAAATTATGTTTGGCTTGTCACGACGGAACAGTTGCTCTTGGATCATTTGGTGGACAAGTTGGAACACAATTCATTTCTGGTGGTGCTGATCTTTCAGCTGATTTGAGTAATGACCATCCGGTTTCTATTGACTATGCTGCTTCTTTAGCAGGTGGTTACGGTGGTTTGCAAGCAACTACTTATCTTTATTCTACATTTGATACTTTGAACTTAACCTACACTCCTGGAACAAGAGCGGTTTCTACAATGTTGGATGCAACAGGTAAAGTACAATGTACTAGCTGCCATGGTGCACACAGTAACTCCAGAGGTTATCAATTGAGAATGAGTAACAGAGGTTCTGCACTTTGTTTAGCTTGCCATAAAAAATAATTCTGCAGGTCAGAGAAATGGAAAGGGCGATTTAATCGCCCTTTTTTTATGCCCTTTTCCATGCTAACGGCGGCACTTTGTGAGATATTGAATTAAATTTTTGGTATGTGAAAAACATGACAAGTGTCACGTCCGATGTATGAGTAATATTCTGCATTCCCTGCGTGCATCTTATCATATTTACATTCGCTTAGTGATCAGAATAACTATCAGTTCTTGCAATAATAATTGAATTTATGAAACGAGAAATCAACCCTAAAGACCCGGTTAGTCGGCAGACTCACGCCTTTAATAAGGTTATTTTTCAAAAGTTCTTCAACCGGTTGTTGTATTCCGGTTTTGGATTCATTTCCCTGATTGTGTTGTTTTCAGGACTTAGTTCCTGTGGCAAATTCACGACGAAAAAAGATGCACCTAAGTCTTACCTGATTTATCCTAGTCCTCCCGAGGAAGCCAGATTTCAATATCTGACTAAGATTACAACTTCAAATGATATTGGTACAACTCAAAGCAAATTCTCAAAATTGGTGCTGGGGGAAGAAAAGGCGAAAACGATTGTGAAGCCTTATGGAGTCGCGATATATGATGGCAAATTATATGTGTGCGATAACTACGGTGGTGGTATGGAAATTCTCAATCTCGAAGAGAAAAAATTCGATTTCTTTCAACCCAGAGGTAAAGGACAGATGAAAACGCCAATTAATTGTTTTGTGGATAAAGATGGTTTTCTCTATGTGGCTGATGTAGGACGATATGAGATTCTTGTGTATGACAGAAACGGAAATTTTGTAAAAAGTTTTGGCGAGAAGGAAAAATTCAAGCCAGGAGATGTCTACGTTACGGATGACAGGGTATATGTTTCGAATATTGCCAATAGTTGCATTCACGTATACAGTAATGACTCCCTAAATAAGTTATTGTTCACCTTTCCAAAGGCTGAAGATGGCAGGGCTGCAGCATTAGGATTACCTGTTAACATAGCTGTACAAAAGGACAGGATATATGCAGCGGATTTTGGGTATTCCAGGATTAAAATTTATTCTCTCGATGGAACATTAGTGGATACGATAGGCTCAGCAGGCGACAGACCTGGTCAGTTCACTAAATTGAAAGGTATCGCTGTCGATGAAGAGGAGAATATTTTTGCGGTTGATGCAGCATTCGAAAATGTCCAGGTATTTAATAAAAAAGGACAATTGCTGATTGTGCTTGGAGGCCATTATGACGGCCCTGGCGGATTGATGATCCCTGCCAAAGTGATGATTGATTATGACAATCTGAAATACTTCCAAAAGTACGTGGATCCTTCTCTCGACCTGAAATACCTTGTTTTTGTGACCAGCCAATATGGCCCTGATCTCATCAATGTATACGGCAGAGTGGAGCCAAAGGTGAAGTCTGCTAAATAACCATAGCAGAAAACCAGCCATTATTGATTGTTTATCATTGGTTGATTTATAAATGAGTACACGAAGCCTGTGACAATTTTTGTTACAGGCTTTTTTTAGAGCCCTTCTAAACCCTGCGCCAGATGGGGAAAGTCATTCTCCAATTTCTCAAAAACTGCTGAAAGTCATATTGCTACCTGCATGAACTTTGTAGTTTTGATCGGATGTGAAAGCGATTTAGTCATGATTTATTACTGTTATTTCCATCCGGGATTTTTATGAGAAGTGCAGGAGAATCGCGAGTCTTCAAGCTTTTGGCTGTTGTCGTTTTCATCACCATCCTGATGTCAGGATGTTCTCCTGAAAAACAATTTCGTATTCTGAATTTTCTCTTTGATGGAGTGCCCAATCCAAACCGGCAAACAGAAGTTGTGGTGACTGTAGATTCACTGAACAATGTTGTTGAGGTTGTCAAAGTGGTGAAGCCGGAGTATTTTATGCATAAGCCTTACGAAGAAGACAATTGCAAAAGTTGTCACGCGGAAGGATTTAGTAATGCTCTGTTGAAACCTTTACCGGAATTGTGTTTTACCTGCCATGACAATTTCAATGAAAAATATAAAATTCTACATGGCCCGGTTGGCTCCGGAAATTGTATGTCCTGTCACGATCAGCACATGACCAAGTTCAGCAAACTTTTAACTCGTGATGGACAGGATGTTTGTTTTTATTGCCATTCTCCTGTGGAGATAATGAAAAACAAAATGCACGAAAAGATCGAAGACAAATCCTGCACGACATGTCATAATCCCCATGGCGGTGAAAACACGGGTTTGCTTACCGGTGCAAGTTGTTATTCGTGTCATGAAAATTTCAATTCGAAATTCAACCATCTCCATGGTCCGGTCGCTGTTGAGAGTTGTACTACCTGTCATGATTCGCATACATCAAAAAAACCAAAATACCTTGTAAAGGAAGGACAACAATTGTGCTTTAGCTGCCACAATTCAGAGTTGGTCTTTGACAATCCAGTACATAAGAAAAACAAAAAGGCAAATTGTACCCAATGTCATAATCCTCATGGTGGCGGTGATCGTTTCATACTTGTGCAGTCTCTCATGCCATTAAAAACCTTAGAGGTCGAACAGCCCGCAAATGTGATACATGCGACGGATACCATTAAAGAGCTAAAGGACACAGTGATTGTAAGACAGGATACATTGCAGCAAAATGAGCTGCTGCCTGCAGTTGAGCCGGATACGCTTCAAAAACAATAAACAAAAATTTGCTTTGAATTAAAATATGAAATTTGAAAATTAGTAAGTAGTGAAAAAAGTTAAATCCATATTGTTTTATTTGCTCCTGATGGGAATGAGTGCTTATTCCCAAACAGATCAAAGTCCATTCAAAATATGGAGACTCACTTCTTTGTCAGGCCAGGTAAGTTTGAGGGGTAATTACAGAGAATCCGAAACCTGGAACGGCGGTTTTTACAACAAACATTCGGAGTCCTACCTGAATGGAATTCTACAGGGTCGCACACAAAGTTATTTTGTGCATCCGAATTTTATGCTGGTGAATTTTAACGGAATATTCAACCCTGAAACAAGAAGAAGCAGTTATATCGGTCTTCCTGATAATTCAGAGAAGAATACGAATGAAGGATGGGATGCTTCCGCGCAATTTTTCAGAAAGAAGAGTTTTACACTGACTACCAATGCGAGTGTATACAATAGTCTGCAAAACATCGACAACATTACAAGGATCAGCTCCAAGAGCAATTACAAAGGAGCTACATTCAGTTATTTGAATAAAGTAATGCCTTTTACTTTGGGTTTTTCTCATCAAAAAAATAATCAAAGAATTCTGGATACAGAACGGAGTTTCAAAGTTGACCAGTATTTGTACCAGGCTACCGCTAATAAATCCTTCAGTGAGCTGGATTACCATTCCTTTATGTATCTGCATACGGACAATACCAGTTTGCAAAACGATGTTGGCTTTATTACGCCAAGCAGAATTATCAACAATATTGATTTCTTTGAATTGAATAATGAAGTTTCTTTTGACTCGAAAAAGCATGTTACGTTTTCTTCTTCCTTGGCGAAGACGACTGACAAGGGTACGAATCGCTTTGATAATTTCGCGATGCAGGAAAATCTGAATTTTCGTTTGCCAAAACGTTTTGTTCTTACCAATAGTTATAACCTTCGTAAAACGAAGCAAGTGATTGAGGACTACAATTATCAACGATTTGAAAGCGCTTTGGGTCATCAGCTTTATGAAAGTTTGTTTTCACGCGTGGCATGGGAATACAGCGAGTCCGACCAAAGTACCTATCTCGAAAAAAGAAATCGGACCAGTGTTGATTTGAAATATGTAAAAAATTTGAGGAATGGGAAATTATGGCTGTCGTATATCTACTACAATGAATACCAGGAAGTGGAAGCGCATCCTTCAACAGTAAATATTATTCGTGAGGAAAAGATCCTAGCCGATAACCAGATTACACTGCTGAATAATCAGTATGTAAATATTGAATCGATTGTCGTGAAAAATATTAATGGCAGTACAGTTTATCAGTTGAATATTGATTATATCGTAGTGGACAGGAGCCCTTATGCGGAAATAATCAGAATCCCAGGTGGATTGATTCCGAATAATGCTCTTGTGTATGTAGATTATTCGGCACATAAACCGAATGGATTTTATTCCATGAACAATAACAATGTGAATGTGGACCTGTGGTTGTTTAAAGATTTACTCAATGTGTACTATCGTTACAATACTCAGGGATATAGCGACCAAAGCAAGACAGAAACTCAGGCACTAAATTATTTTACCAGACATGTTGTTGGTTTCCGTCTCGATTTCTACTATCTGAAAGCAGGAGCGGAGTACGAATATACACGCAGCAGTTTGCTTCCGTATGAAGGCATCAAGTACTTTGTGAATTACCAGAAAATGTATCGCAAAATTTACATTACGTTCAATGGAAATTATACCGATTACCAGATGAACAATGAGCTTGCAAGGAGACGGGATATTGATCTGTCCTCAAAAGTAGCATATTCTGTAACCGAAAATTTAAAAGTTAACGTGGATTATATGTACCGTTCCATGAATGGAATTGGGGTGGATATTGATGTTCATACAGCGAAACTTGAACTCTCTACCAATCTGCATAATCTGTTTTTGTCTGCGGGTACCGAGTTGTACTGGAATCAAAGTGTCAACAGTAAGACGAAATATAAAGGGGCATATATTCAGTTAGCAAGAAATTTCTAATGCAAAAAATTATGAAACGACTGTTTGTAATTCTGGCAATACTTTTATCAGGTATTCAACCAAAAGTTGCCGGGCAAATTACGTCTGTGACCAATAGTTGCCTGGACTGTCATGGGAAGTTAACAGAGAAGAAGGTTGTGCACAAGCCGGTGATGTACGAATGTGATAAGTGCCATCAGAGCAATGGTGAGGTGCATCCGAAGGAAGATGTGGAAGGCTTTAAACTGGTGAAAGATGTCCCTGCCTTGTGTTTTTCTTGTCATGAAGAAAAAAATATTATGAAAGAAGTGGTACATTCTCCGTTAAAAGAGGGGGATTGTTTTTCCTGTCATGATGTACACAGTTCAAAGAATGAGGGCCTCCTGTCCGCAAAACCTCCGGGCTTGTGTTATTCCTGTCACAATGATTTACAAACATCAGTTGAAGCAGCCGCGGTTCAACATGGAGCTCTGAAGGATAATAAATCATGTGTGAGCTGTCATTCACCACATTCTTCACCGGAAAAGAGAATGATTATTTCACCGGAACCGGATATCTGTTTGTCCTGTCATGATAAGCCTATTGCTTCCGGTGACCGGATTATTAAGGACATGAAAAAGATGATCACAAAGAGTAAATACGTTCATGGTGCGATTGAAAATAACGGTTGTTCTGTTTGCCATAGTCCGCATTATTCTGAAAATAAAAATTTACTCGTTAAATCATTTCCTGCCGGCAATTACGCGGCAGCTCAGAAGCTGAATTATGCACTTTGCCTTGATTGCCATGAAAGTTCTTTGTATGAAGAAGCTGAGACTTCAGAGGCTACCGGTTTCAGGAACGGAGAGAAGAATATGCATTTCCTGCATGTAAACAAGGAGAAGGGAAGAAATTGTGTGAATTGTCATGACGTGCATGCGTCCAATAATCTATTTCTCATCGCGGACCAGGTAAAATTCGGTGAATGGGAAATGCCGATAAAATTTGTGAAACTTCCTAAAGGTGGCAGTTGCGCTCCCGGCTGTCATAGTGAAAAGAGCTACGTTAGGTAAGGGCTTCTGATTTCAAAGTATACGCTTTGTATTCATATTGTCCTGATTGATTTTTCCGATCCGTATTGCTTAAGCAACGGGTTCCTGGTTCGTATTTTCAGTGTAAGTTATTTTCTGAATGATCAGGCAGAGTTCCTTGATGTGTTTTTCCAGAGAGTAAAAGACTGAATTAAGGTCATCTTTTTTGACCTTGGTAATATGATGACTGTCATGTTAAAAAACCTCAGGTATCCCCATTTTTGATAGTAATTAATAGGAGAAGGCCTTATTTATTCATTGGTTCATTGTATTGCAAATTAAGGGGTTATGAGGGGTTTGAGTGGATTGAAAAGATTTCCTGAAGAGGAAAATGAAAGGACGAATGATTGTGGTTCTAAGTTCATTCAGATCCCTTCTTTTAAAAGCAAAACTCCGGATGTATAGCGAGAAGCCAAAGATGAATATGCTTGCAGGTGATGGAATCTAAATTAAGTTTATAGAATAATATTATGAAACGTATTTCAGGTGTTTTGTTTTCCTCGAAGACAATGGTTGTGTTGCTGATCGCGCTTGCGGTGGCTATGGCATCCGGAACATTTCTGGAGGACAAATACGATACAGTAACAGCAAGAGTATTGATTTATAACTCATGGTGGTTTGAACTCATGTTTTTATTGCTTGCATTAAACTTTATAGGCCATATTAAACCATTTCACATGTTTCGCAGAGAGCGGGTTGGTGGAGTGATCTTTCACCTCGCTTTTATTGTGATGATACTTGGGGCAGGTGTAACGAGGTATTTTGGCTATGAAGGTAATATGCACATTCGTGAAGGTGAATCTTCCAATATCCTCTACAGTTCGGATCCGTTCATGATGATATCTGTGAAAGAGAAAGATGGAATGCATGAGAAAATAATCCCGGTGAATTTTAGTCCGTATCTGAAAAATAAATTCCAGGCTACTATCGATGCTGAAGGGAAAGGAAAAATTTCTGTTGAATGCAAAGGTTATATCGCCAATGCTGTTGAGAAGGTTGAGGAGAATTCAGAAGGAGGAACTGATTTGCTGGAATTGGTGGTAGCATCTGAAACCGGTCGTAAGAAAGAATTTATTCCAAGTGGTGAATCCTTGAAGATCGGTCAGATTACGATTGCATTTAATAGCGACAAGTTTCCCGGTGCAATCAGGGTGAATGAGAAGGATGGTATGCTGACATTAATTTCTCCCTTTGAAATCACACAATCAAACATGGCTGAAAAGACCAGTGTGACCATTCCTTCGGATTCTACAGCTGAATTTGTCAAAGGCAGATTGTACAATGTGCAGGACGCGGTTTTCTTTTTTGCAAACAATTACCATAGAGCTACTCGTAAACTCGTGAGTTCAGATGGTGAAGAAACCGGTTCTGATGCTTTGGATCTGGCTATATCAGACGGCGCGAAGACGGAAAATGTTCAGCTCTTGTTTTCTCCTGACCAGGTTGCTGAATATTCAACTTTCAAAGTGGATGGCTTTCCGATAAATATCGCTTATGGAAAAAAGGAAATCAAACTTCCGTTCTCCATATTCCTGAAGAAGTTCATCCTGGAGCGTTACGCGGGATCTGAAAGTCCTTCATCGTATGCCAGCGAAGTGATGGTTGTAGACAGCAGAACAGGAATAAAACTGAACCATCGTATTTTCATGAACAATGTGTTGGACTATGATCAATTCCGTTTTTTTCAATCTTCGTATGATCAAGATGAAAAGGGAACGATTCTTTCCGTAAATCATGATTTTTGGGGCACATGGATTTCCTACATAGGTTACATTTTGCTTACCCTGGGATTCATCATTACACTCTTCAATCGTCGTTCACGATTCCTTACTCTCAGACACAATATCGCGATTCTTCGCAGAAGCAGAAAAGCGATTTTGCCTTTGTTTGCTTTGCTTGCACTGAGCACAACTGTGTTTGGAGAAGAGAAAGTATTGCCCGTTGTCAACGCGGAGCATGCTGAAAAATTTGGACATCTGGTTACTCAGACCATTGATGGACGATTTGAACCGGTGAATTCTCTTGCTTACGATGTCCTGCATAAAATTACCCGAAAGGATAAGTTTTTTATTGAAGAAAGAGGGGAGATGGATGCCATGCAGGTATTCATGGACATGATGCTGAATCCGGAATTCTGGAAAAAGCAGAAACTAGTCTACATCAAAGAACAATCTGTCAGGGATTTGATTGGAATTAATACCAAAACCGCTTCATTCCTGGATTTCTTTGATGAAAAATCACAATACAAATTGCAGAGTTACGCTGAATCTGCGTTCCGGAAGAAACCTGTTGAACGAAATAATTTCGACAAGGAAATAATTAAAGTGGATGAACGCATGAATGTGTTCATGATGGTTTTTCAGGTAAATATTCTGAAGATTTTTCCTGAACAGAATTCGCCGAATAATAAGTGGGTGAGTTGGGATGAAAAAGCCGCGAATGTACCACTGCAGGGAGTTGTGAAAGTAATCAACCAGGATTTGCAATTGCCAGTTCTTAATTACAACAACCTGATGCGGGAATATTTCAGGGAAGTTTTGAAAAGTATGGAGTCGGGTGATTATACACGTCCGGAAAAGATTCTTGTTTATATCTCAGGAATTCAGCGCCAGGGAAAAGACGCCGGTTTGTTGCCTTCTGAAAGTAAAATCAACCTCGAAATATATTACAACAAAGCCCAGATTTTTATTGTGCTGCGTAATGTTTATTCTGTACTCAGCCTTGTGCTCTTGTTGCTTGCCTTTATTGACAATGTAAAAACCAAAAAAAGCAAACTGATCACTGTGATGCTGAATGTAAGCATCTTCCTGCTCGGGTTGGCATTTTTGTATCACACCTTCGGAATGGCGCTGAGATCTTATCTTCTGGGATACGCGCCATGGAGCAATGGTTACGAAGCTTTGTTGTTGGTCGCCTGGGGAACATTGCTGGCCGGGTTCAGCTTTATCCGTTATTCCAAGATCACACTGGCAGCTACATCCTTATTGGCATTTTTTATATTGATGACAGCAAGTCACAGCAGTTATGATCCGCAACTTACAAATCTCACACCTGTATTGAAATCGTACTGGTTGATTATTCACGTGGCAGTGCTTACCATTAGTTATGGATTTCTCGGTTTAGGATTTGTATTGGGGATCATGAATCTTTTCCTCTATATTTTTAAAACAAAAGAGAACCACAAACGACTGGATATGCTTATTCTCGAATTAACACATATCAACGAGATGAACATGACTATAGGAATTGTGCTCGCGACAGTCGGTACTTTTCTTGGAGGTGTTTGGGCGAATGAATCCTGGGGAAGGTATTGGGGATGGGACGCGAAAGAAACCTGGGCTTTGATCATTGTCATCACTTATACCTTATTGTTGCACTTACGATTCATTCCTAAATTAAGCGGAAAATATCTCTTTAATGTTGCCTCAGTACTAAGTTATGGAAGTGTACTGATGACATTTTTCGGAGTGAATTATTTTCTCTCAAAAGGAATGCATAGTTATGGTGCAGGTGATCATGCAATATTCCCGGTTTGGGCCTGGATCGCGATTTTCTCTATAGTTCTATTAATGGTTATCGCGAAAATCCGGGATTCAAGAATTCACAATCACATAGATTCAAATACACATTGATTTCTCATATTAGAAAATAATTATCCAATGAAAAATATAGTATTCTTAGCGATTCTGATTTCCTTTTTCACCGCTTGTCAATCTGATCAACAGTCAGGCCAATCCGCCACGAAATCAGGTGTACACATGGCAGTGGTAAAAGAAGTTTTGCAAACCAATCAATATACTTACCTGAATGTGATGGAAGATGGAAAGGAAGCCTGGCTTGCTTTACCAAAAATGCAGGCGACTGCCGGCGAGACGTACTATTACAAAGATGGTTTAGTAATGAAAAATTTTGTGAGTAAAGAGCTGAACAAAACCTTTGACGAAATCCTGTTTCTGGATAATATCAGTAGCAGTCCGGAAATAGCTGAGAAGACTGAAACCCCGGCAATGCAAGAAGAAGCAAATGTTTCAACCGGCGGAATGTCGGATGCGGCACCTGTAACTTCAGAAGAAGCTGTTCCTTCGGCGATGCATACCGTCGTTGTAAAAGAAGTATTACAGACTAATCAGTATACGTATTTAAGGGCAGCAGAAGGCGGTAAAGACATTTGGCTTGCTGTGACCAAGATGGAAGCTTCAATTGGCGATACGTATTATTTCCAGGGTGGATTGAAAATGACTGCATTTGCAAGTAAGGAGTTGAAAAGAACTTTCGATGAAGTATATTTTGTTGACAATCTTTCCAAGCATCCGGGTGCGACTACCGCTGTGGCAGAAGTAAACACGCAAAATAAACAAGCTGTTTCAACCGGTTCATCTGTTCAACCTGAAAAGAAGGAAGTGAGTGTTAAACACGATAAAGACGATATCACGATTGCAAGTCTTTATGAGAACAAAGCGAAATATGCCGGGAAATCCATCAAAGTAAAAGGACAGGTTACAAAATTCAATTCCGGAATCATGAAGAAGAACTGGATCCATTTGCAGGATGGAACTGATTTTTCAGGAAAGTTTGATTTAGTTGTCACAACTGACCAGGAGGTCAAAGTCGGGGATAAGATTACAGTTGAAGGAACGATTACTCTTGACAAAGATTTTGGCTTCGGATATTACTATGAAGTATTGATGGAAGATGTCAAAATAAGTAAATGAACTCTTAAAGTTTATTGATATGTTACCCAGATTCTTTATTGGAATAATGTTTATTTCATTTTCTGTTTTCGCTGCATGCAATTCCGAACAGGAAAGAAAAATTCCGGACGCTCCGGCGGTTGAGCAACCCGTCAATGATTTTGCACTCCTGGAAGAGGAGCTAAGCAAGGATACTTCAAATATTGAAATGAGAACCATGCTGGCTACGAGATATTATTCATCAGGAGATCTGATTAAAGCTGCCTATCATTTCTTGAAAATATATAACCAGGATCCAAAGAATTATGCAGCCTTAACCAACCTCGGTAATATTTATTACGATAGTCAGCAGGATACCAAAGCTATTGAGTTCTATGAAAAAGCACTGGCGATTGATCCTGCCGATATCAATATCCGTTGCGATCTGGCAACCTGTTATTCCAATGTCAATAAAATGAAAAAGGCGATACAGATCCTTGAAGAAAATATTCGAATCGATGCCCGCCATAGTAAGTCTCATCATAATCTCTCTGTTATCCTCAGGAAAAATGGCGATATCGAGAGAGCGGATAAGGAGTTGGCTATTTATAAATCGCTTTCCGGAAATGCTCAGTAATTAATTCTGTATAATAATTCTACAAAATGAAAATTCTTCAGAGTCTCCTGCTTGTTTTGGTTTTGTTGATCACCGGTGCTGTATTTGCACAGGAGTCTCCGCGTTATTACAAACACAAAGTAGTTCTTGATTCCGTTTTGCAGACAAAGAACTACACTTACCTGAAAGTAAAAGAAGTAATAGACGGAAAGGATTCTTCATTGTGGCTTGCATTGCCTTTGGTAGAGCCAACTGTAGGGATGAACTACTACTATGAAAGTGGTCTGCAAATGGGAGAATTTCAAAGTAAAGAACTGAACCGAACCTTTAGTGACATCTTATTTCTTGGTGGATTGAGCACCAGCCCTGAATTTTCAAGCAAAACAATTATTCCTGTTCCTGTTACTGCAGCGGATACCGTTCCGATGGATACTACCCCGGTTGTGAAACATACCGTTGTTGTGAAGGAGGTGCTTCAAACAAGCGGCTATTCATATTTGAGAGTTATGGAAGGGGATAAAGAGGAATGGCTGGCCATTGTAAAAATTCCGGCGAAAGTCGGACAGGTTTATACCTATGATGACGCGGCTCCCATGACTAATTTTTTCAGCAAGGAGCTGAACAGAAATTTCAAGGAGATTTTATTTCTCGCGAAACTGACTTTGAAAAAAGAAGAAGAAGAAGGGAAAAATACATCAGGACATGCGAGTGATTCGAGAAAGACTTCAGTGAAAGCTGTTCCTGAGCATGGTATCAAAATAGAAGCGATCCCGGGTGGGACAAGTATCGCGGATTTGTATAACGGCAAACAAGACTTTCGGGGAAAAAGTGTAAAGGTAAAAGGACAGGTTGTGAAATTCAGTTCCGACATCATGGGAAGAAACTGGATTCACCTGCAGGATGGCACACAGTTTTCCGGCAAGTTTGATTTGACAGTCACTTCTGATCAATTTGCAAAAGAAGGAGACGTTATCACGATTGAAGGAATTGTGGATCTGGATAAAGATTTTGGCTCCGGATATTTTTTCGAAGTGATTGTGGAGAAGGCGAAAGTGGTGAAATGAGAATTTTAGTGCTCCTGTTGTGATCAACTGAAAAAGAGATTGATTTTTTAAATTAAAATTTGAATGCGCTGTTGATTTCTATGCACCATTTGTGCATAATTATATTAGGAAATTGCCCTGTTTTTTTGTATACTTGTATGTGATTTAGAACGTTTTTCTTTTATTCGTTTTATTCTTCATGGTCTTATAGTTTAAAATCAAAGTCATGAAAACTCCAAACAAAAAATCAGAAAACATTAAAAAATCCGACAGGAAGTTGGATGCTTCTGAATTGAAAAAAGTGAAAGGTGGACAAACTCCATTGCATCGCAACACTCAAATCAAAGGTAAGGGACAGATTTCATAGAGTTCATTTAGTTGTTCCTGAAACTTTGGAACTGTTAGATGCTTTTTAGGTCAATTCTGAAATATGTAATTTCAGGTAGGGATTATTTTTTAAGAATTGAGTTCATTCTTTTGAATGAAACTCATGTAAGATCTTTGTTCCACAAAATTTGTAATCAAAGCATTTGATAATTCGTTTTTCCTGCTGAACAGGCAAATGAAATTGCATTTTGTCAAAAATACTGAATCATTGCTAAGTGGTAAGATTCAGGCACTTGAATGATTTTTTCTAATTCCTGAGTATGCTCGTTTGCGTTTTTCGCGTGAAATTCCTATGCTTGTTTACTGATTTACCTTTCTATTTGGCCCTTAGTTCTTGTGGAAATAATTATATTTGGCTCAAAGCATACAGGTATATTGGATAATTTGTCAAAACCGTGTGTTTAGAAATGTGGAAGTACTGAAATTCAAACAACATTAAAGAGGCTTTGATTGTTCTTTCAGTTAAGCCAGATTTAGTAGAATTGACTTAAATTGAATCATTTGTGAAGTTAAACAAGTCTTTTCCCTTTATACAACAAACCGGAATGATGGAATGTGGCACGACTTGTCTTGCCATGATTTTCAAGCATTACGGGTATTACAACATTCAGACTTTGCTGACCAAACTCGGTGAAGTCACCACCGAAGGAACCAGTTTGTACAATATGGCCGAACTGGCCGAGCAATTTGGTTTTAAGGCGGATGGTTATGAGTTGCACGCTTACGAACACCTTGCAGAGGTTCAGATGCCCTGCATCGCGCATTATAACGGGGTTCATTTTATTGTTATTTACAAATGGTCCAAAACCCATGTATGGATCGCTGATCCGGCCTATGGAAAGGATAAGCTGACCAAGAAGGAATTCCTCAACCGTTGGAATGGAATCATCCTTGTTGTTGAGCCTACGCCTGAGATTTTTAAGAATAAGGATCTGACCGAAGCGGTAGAAGAATTTATGAAAGAGAAGAAATCTCTCTGGAAGAAATTCTATGCTCCGGTAATCACATCCTTGAAACCTGTTATCATCGAGGTGCTGCTGGCCACATTCTTTTTGCAATTTCTGGGTCTGGCTATTCCGTTCTTCACCCAGCTCATCGTTGATGATGTACTCGTGAACCAGAACAAGCAATTGCTGGTGGCGATCCTTGTCGGGATGTCGGGAATTTTCCTTACGCAGATTCTGTTGATATATGTCCGAAATGTTTTGCTCATACAACTGCAGATTAATTTTGAGCTGGATTTCTTCAGTCGGTTTTTCAGACACTTCATATCGCTCCGGCAGAAGTATTATGACAACAACAAGCGTGAAGATTTTATGGCACGTTTCCAGGAGAATATCACCATCCGTCAGTTGGTCAATCCTGCGGTGATAGAGAGTATCGTGGATATCTTGTTTATCCTGCTTTACCTGCCTGTGTTGTTGTTTTACAATCTGAAGCTTGGATTACTGGCACTGTGTTTTGTGGTGATCTTCTTCATCTTCACTTTATACTATGCGCCGGTGATGCGTCTGCTCGTGTATAAAGTATTTTATAAAAATCTTGAAACACTCGGGGAGTTCCTGGACTCTCTTCTCGGTATCAAAACTGTAAAACTGTTGTCTCTCGAGAATTTTAAATTCTGGCAATGGAAGAACAAGTATAAAAAGGCATTGAATGTGGTCATGGCTTCTGAATCAAAGAACGCGATGCTGCATTCTTTACAGCGCAGTCTGTTTTACCTGAGCCAGATTTCTATTTTCTGGCTGGGTGCCTACATGACCTTCAACAATGAAATCACCATCGGTCAATATCTTGCCTTTACCGCGATTTTTGTGGTGGTGATGAATTCCCTGAACAGTTTGGGTCTGATCTGGTACAACATCACAGAACTTTGGGTCAGTCTTGGCCGTCTCAATGAAGTGTTGATGCAGGAGACAGAGAACACCAACATGCTTGAACTTGTGAATAATTTCACCACGGATAAAATTACCCTTAAGAATTTGCATTTCAAGTACAGCGGTTCCCAGGATGATTATACGATCAAGAATATCAACCTGGAAGTAAACAAGGGAGAATCCATTGGTATTGTTGGAAGAAATGGTTCCGGTAAAACGACCCTCGTAAAATTGCTGGTGAATCTCTATCCGGATTATGAAGGAGAGATTCTTGTTGACCAGCATGAATTAAGAAGAATAAACCCAACCGCATTACGTTCCAAAGTCTTTTTATTCCCTCAGGATATTTATATTTTCTCCGGGACGATAAAAGAGAATATTCAATTCGGTAATCTGGATGCGGATCTTGACGCGATTATTCAGGCCGCGAAGCTTGCGAACCTGCACGATTATGTGAAGAGTTTATACCTTGGTTATAATCACAAAGTAGGGGATACGGGTGGAAATTTATCAGGCGGACAAAAACTTAAAATCGGCTTTGCGCGTTTGTTCCTGAGTAATCCGGATGTGATTATCCTCGATGAAGCCAGCAGTATGCTGGATATTGAGTCGGAGACTATCATCATGAACAATATCCGGACTCATTTCAAAGGGAAGACGATCATTTCCATCGCCCACCGTTTGAACACGCTGAAGAATGCCGACCGCGTTTGGGTGCTTGAACAGGGTGAGATCGTTGAAGATGGACACCACGATGAGCTGATAAAACTTGAAGGGTTGTATTATAAATTTATGAAGACGTATGTCGACTATTGATTTGGTCTGAACAGTGCATTCATCTGATATATAAAAATGAATTGACTGTTTGATTGCTCCGGGAAGATCAAAACAAAATGAAAACACATGGCAGAGACTGACGAATTAGATCCACAACAATACGAACGAATATACTGGGACGAAGATGTTCCGGTGAAAGATGTTCGTAAAAGTGCCCTGCGTAAACTTGTTTACATAGGCGGTGGCTTGTGTCTGTTGTTTTCCATTCTCGCGATCTTTATAAAATTCCCGGATCAGGTAGAACTTCCATTTGTTGTGAAGAGTGATCAGTCTGAAGAAATCTACCGCTTTTCATATCCTGTTTATATCCTTGAAAGTTATACTGAACCCGGGAAAGCGGTTACCAAAGGTCAGACGTTGATGCGTATCACTTCTCCGGAGATCGTAGCGCTTGTCAACAGCTATGTGGAAGCGGAAAAGAATTTGCAGATTTTTTCCAATCAAAAAGTTCTTTCGATCCAAAAGCAAAAAGAAATGATTACCACCCGGATTCGAAAGAACGATTCACGGATTCAGGAGACAGAACACGAATTGCAGGTGCTTGACAGTACCTGGAAGAGCAATTCTGCCAGATTGCAGTACGAGAGTGATGATGCCGCTCAAAAGCATGAACTCAACAAAAAACTTTTTGATGAAGGACATATTTCAAAATATGAACTCGTAGAATCCGAAACAAAAAAACTCAAAGCCGCTGATGCGCTTACCAGTGCACGGCAGGAATACCAAAAAGCCAAATTTAATCTCAGCTCTATGAACGAGCAATCGCTTCTGGATAATAGCAGTTTTGGGGATGAACTTGGAAAATTGGCGATTGATACAAAGTACGATTCTATTTCACTTGTCAATCAATACGAACTGGCAAAAAATAAAATCCGGAATACATTTGGCGATTTTCAACTGGTGGATAATGATCTGATTCTGGTAGCAAAGGGAAATGGAATCGTATCCTATATTTTTGAAGGAGAGAAGCAGCTGAAAGAAGGTGGAATCCTGATAAAAGTGATGTATAGCAGTTCTTCCCTGTATGCCTGGGTGAAAAGTCCGCCTGCATTGGTTGGTCGTGTGAGAGTAAACAACCGTGCAGTCCTGAAAGTTTCTTCATTTCCGTTTTATGAATGGGGAACCATCCAGGGGCATGTCGATAATCTCAGTCTTACTCCTGATGAAAATGGATCTTTCTCTATGAAAGTGAAGATGGATAATTTCGGTCATCTGAAAAACCTTGTTCAGATAGGGATGAATGGGGATCTCACGGTTATTTTGGATGAAAAGACGTTCTATCAATATCTGTTTAATGATATGAAGAAAGTTTATTACGAAGCTACCGCTCAATAAATGGCAGAGTACTCCCAAATCTATTTTTGAATCAGAAAAAAATTACACTTCTGTTTTCTCCCACTGATTAAATTCCGAAGTAGTGTGGAAATGAATTCCTGCCGCGCTTTGCTTGATGAGTTTCATCATCCAGTCATTTTCTGAAAAATAAACAGGACGATTTTCTTTATCGTAAGCAATTGCATTTGCACGTAAGCTGATGAATTGATCCAGTTGGGCATTGGTATCAGCAGTGATCCAGTATGCTTTGTTGAAATTCAGTGTACGGAAATCGCTCTTCGCGCCGTATTCGTGTTCGAGACGGAACTTGATTACATCAAACTGAAGTTCGCCGACAGTACCGATGATTTTCCGGTTACCGGGTTGTTGCGTGAAAAGCTGAGCAACACCTTCTTCGGTTAATTGCTGAATACCTTTTTCAAGCTGCTTTGTTTTGAAAGGGTCTCTGTTTTCAACTTCCTTGAAAATTTCAGGAGAGAAGCTGGGGATACCTGTATAATGAAGCATTTCTCCTTCAGAAAGAGTATCGCCGATTTTAAAAATTCCATTGTCGTATAAACCCACAACATCGCCGGGGAACGCTTCATCGATCAGACTTTTTTCATTGGCCATGAATGTTGTCGGGTTGTTGAAGCGAATTTTCTTTTCGGTGCGGGTATGGAAGTAAAATTTATTGCGTTCAAATTTTCCTGAACAGATTCTGAGAAAAGCGATCCTGTCGCGGTGATTTGGATCGAGGTTGGCGTGAATTTTAAAAACGAATCCCGAGAATTTATTTTCCGTAGCCTGTACTTCACGTTCTACTGCTTCACGTGAAGAGGGTGGGGGAGCGATCTCCAGGAATGTTTCCAGCATTTCCCGGATTCCGAAATTGTTGATGGCACTCCCAAAGAAAACAGGAGCAAGTAATCCATCGCGGTACAATTCGCGATTGAAAGGTTCAAAAACTCCTTCGATCAGGTGAACATCTTCGCGGAGTTTTTCGGTGAATTTTTCTCCGATGAGATCCGCGATTTTTTCATCCTGAAGATTATTGATCTTGGCAATGTTCTCTGAAATCTTTGTCTTGCTTGGTTCAAAGAGATTCATCTGGTTGTTGTACAAACTGTACACGCCCTTGAAGGATTCTCCCTGGCTCACCGGCCATGTGAGCGGACGCACGTGGATCTGCAATTTTTCCTGCAATTCATCGAGCAGATCAAAAGGATCTTTTCCTTCACGATCCATTTTATTGATGAAAATGATCACCGGTGTATTTCTCATCCGGCAGACGTTCATTAGTTTTTCCGTTTGTTCCTCGACACCTTTGATGCAATCCACAACGAGGATAACGGAGTCAACTGCAGTGAGTGTACGATAGGTATCTTCCGCGAAATCTTTGTGACCGGGAGTATCGAGGATATTGACACGATGTCCCATATAATCAAAACCCATTACGGAAGTAGCAACGGAGATTCCCCTTTGCTTTTCAATTTCCATGAAGTCGGAAGTAGCTGTCTTGCGGATTTTATTGCTTTTTACAGCCCCGGCAGTAACAATCGCGCCACCAAAAAGGAGGAATTTCTCGGTCAGCGTTGTTTTACCGGCATCCGGGTGACTAATAATTGCAAATGTTCTGCGTTTGGCGATTTCTTTTTCCAGCTCCATACCTTGATTTCCCGGCATTTATCCCGGGCTTCGATTTGCCGCAAAAGTAGGAGGTTTTTTCGATTTTTTAGGGATAATCTGAGTCAATATTTAATGATGGCGATTTCTACTTCGTAATGGAATTTAAAAATTATTTTTCTGTTGCAGAGTTTGATGGCATATAGTATTAATTCAGAGATTGATTTGCGTTTTTATTTTTTTCATTTGTATTGTTACCCTGAATAATAAGTTGGAATTATTGATTTGTATTTTATGATATATAGTTTTATGAGTGAGTTCAAATTATAAAATCAGGGCATTGAATTTTATTCTCTTTTTCATTGAATGAATAGAATTAAATCTGTAGAAGAGTGACAATATTTCTATTGAAAAAAAATGAAATATTTTTCATCTGGTATCCAAAATTTGACAAGTGAAGTGTATTAAAACACAAGTGGAAGTATAGCTGGATAAGTGCGTGAATTTCGATTAGGAATTTTTTTTTCTGTGCTTATGTTTGTGGTAGATTTTTGATTACCGAAAAGAGTGCAAAGCGGTTTGAAGAATGCCATTTAAAGAAGGCCGAATTGAATCCTTGCAGGTATTAAGAATTCCGGTTTATTGCCAAAGTAGTGTAAATACTGGTCCTGATATGTTTAACCTGAATACATACTTTATTTCCCTTTACCAAGTTTTTTGGCCATTCGGCCAAATCCCTGATGGTGGTTTTACCAAAAGTCAAGCGGAATTATGCCCAAATTTGGGGTAAAATCAAAGTAATTACTTGACAATTAGTGAATAAAGACTATCTTGGAGACCTGAAAAACCGGTGTTTTTTAACATTTCGGATTTCAGATTTCAGGTTCCGGATGTATCCGGATTTGTTCAAACTTTCCTGCATCATCGGACTCACGTCCTTCATATATGTAATTGCCTTGGATTGCTTGAATTGCCTGTAAGCAAAATGTTTACGGTTTAGATTCCGGATTTAGTTAAGTGTTGATCGCATGATTATCTAATGCACTGCCTAATCCATAAGAATTACTGTGAGCTTACTATTTTCATTTTAAAACAAACACACCTAAATAACATGAACACACCATTTCGAATTAATTCCAATGCGGTATCAAACAGACTTCGATCGCTATCCAAGTCTGTTGTACTCTTAACATTAAGTTTTATTCTAACAGGGCAATTTGATGTAGTGGCTCAGACAAGGGTTACGAACATCAATCCGGGTCCGGGAAGCTCAACGCCTCAGTACATGACCTTGTTTCAGGGTGAGCTGTATTTTAGCGCGGATGATGGAACGAATGGAGCGGAGTTGTGGTCATTCAATGGAACGACTTCGACTCTCAAAGCGGACATTCGCAGTGGTGCACTGGGATCCAATCCTGCATTTCTTAAAGTTTACAATAACAAATTGTATTTCCAGGCGGATGACGGAACCTTTGGAACTGAGTTGTTTGTTTATGATGGAATATCTGCTACACGTGTCTCGGATATCAATGCAGGTACAGGCAACTCTAACCCTCAATCCTTGTATGTTTACGGAAGTAAACTGTATTTTAATGCAACAACTCCGGCTACCGGTGCAGAATTGTGGTCGTACGACGGAGTAAGTGTGAGTCTCGCTGCCGATATCATTACCGGCGCTACTGGTTCTGCACCTTCGAATTTCTGCACTTATGGAAGTGATTTGTTTTTTTCAGCATCAGCTGCAACCAATGGTGTTGAACTCTGGAGATACAATGGTGTTACGGCTTCACAGGTGTCGGATATTAATCCCGGTAGCAACAGTTCCTCACCACAATATTTGACAGTTTACAATGGTAACTTATTCTTTAGTGCTGATAATGGTACGGTTGGAAATGAATTGTTCAAATACAATGGTGCCTCTGTTAGTCTTTTAACGGATGTTATTCCCGGTTCAGCTAGTGGTAATCCTATCAATTTAATTCTATCAGGCGGTTTTTTATATTTCCGTGCGGATGATGGGATTAATGGTCAGGAAATCTGGGCGAGCAACGGTAACTTTTCCAGTATGTTGTCGGATGTAAATAACGGTTCCGGCGGCTCCGCAGTTTCTTCACCTGCAATGGTAACCTACAACGGTGGACTTTATTTTGCTGCGAATGTCCCGAGTCTTGGAACGGAAATTTGGTCTTGGGTACAACCGAACGTATCACCCATTGGTGACATCATCGCTGGTCCGGGTTCAGCAAACCCTTCTGAGCTTACGATTTATCGCAATCGTTTGTATGTGCGTGCCGATGAAGGTGTCAATGGTGCCGAATTATGGGAATTCAATTTGCCTACACCAAATTATTCTTTCCGCACTGCAAGCAGTGGAAACTGGAATGATCTGTCAACATGGGAAATGTTTGATGGTACTTATTGGGTTCCTTCAGATAGTATTCCGAATGGTTTGAATGGTGGTACAATTACCGTTCGTTCCGGACATTTCGTTTCCAATAATTCTCAAAATATCAATGCCGATCAACTGGTGATTGAAAATGGAGGATCAATTTTTATCTCGGAAGGAACATTGCACATCCTGGATGGCGCGGGAACTGATTTTACCTGCGATGGTGCATTGAATATCAATACAGGTTCTATCGTCAATGACGGCATCGCTGAATTTACCGGTATTTCAACCTTTAACTGGGGAGGAATGACACATATTAGTGGTACAGGAACAATTAATGTTCAGTCCGGATGTACATTCTCTATCAGTAATAATAACGACCATGGTCTTGAAGGTGGATTGGTTTTGAATAACTATTCTGAATGTGACTTTAGTTCAATGGGAATGTTCACTCTCACCGATGGATCCGTATTCAACAATTATGGTATTTTCTATATAACCAATAATGGTGATTTTAACTCCACACCTACCAACGGAACTTTCAATAACATGGCAGGCGGACAGCTGTATAAATCTGGTACTGATCTGTCTTCCTTTGCAAGTGGTTGTACGTATAACAATTACGGATCCCTCTTTGTTGATCAAGGAACGCTGAGTATTGATGGAAGCAGTGGCGCGTTTACCGGTTTCATTCAAACTGAAGCAGGAGCAGAGCTTGCCGGTAACGAGTTGATTTATACCGGTGACACTATTCAAAACAATGGTCTCATCAGCATTGTTGCTCTTAGTCTGGAAGGGACAAACTTGCAATACATCCTTGGTAACGGGCAATTCTCGGATTTGCGATTCAATAATGCTGCCGGATTTAGTCTGGAAGGCGATCAAACAGTAAACGCTAATTTGTTTTTTGATCTTGGATTGGTTCATACCGGTACTAACAGTTTGAGAATTGGTGGGACCTGTGCAGTCTCTGGTGCTTCTGATTTGTGCTATGTTGTCGGTAACATGCAACGTTTTCTCGATGGTTCTGTAACTCTCACCTATGATATTGGTGATGCGGATGCATATACACCGGTTACTTTGAGTGGTTCTGTTTTTCCCGGTGGATACATTCTTGCCAGAACAGAAGCAGGTGACCACCCGCAAATTCTTACGTCGGGAATTGATCAGGATAAAAGCGTAAACAGATGGTGGACCATCACTCCGATTTCCGGAGGTGTTTTGGGATTGGATGCTTATCTGACCTGGAAAGCAGCAGATGTGGATCCGATTGCAGACCCTTTTAGTTTTGTTTGTTCAAAATACGATGATCCAAACTGGATCAATGTCCCTGTTTCCGGAAACGATAACTTGTCAATCACCGTTGCAGCAATTCAAACCTTTAGTGATTTTCAGATTGGAGAAGCTTTGCCTCCGGTGCCCGGACAAGCATTACATTTTGACGGTGCCGATGATTATGTAGAAGGTCCTGTTGAATTGATTCCAGTAAATAACAGTCCGTTCACTGTATCTGTCTGGGCTCAATACGATAGTCCGGTCATGGGTGAAATGAAGACCATGGTATCCCAGGGTCGCCATTTTTATATCGGACAAAATTTTGATGGAACGATTCGCGTAGGGGATGAGTGGTATACTGATCTCTCATTTCCACTGGATGCGAGCTGGCACAATTATGTTGTCGTTCGTTCTACCGATAATACCTACCTGTATCTCGATGGAAATCTGATAGCGACAAAAGGCAGTACTATCCCAAGTCCAACCAATTTTCCTCCACTCAATCCTACTGCAACTTTCCTAATCGGGTCACAATGGGGTATTGGTGAATACTGGAGAGGAAGTATTGACGAGGTGAGAGTATGGGACAGAGCTTTGTGTCCTGAAGAAATCATTTCCAACTGGACTTGTGAAATTTCTCACAACGAATTGGGTTTGATAGCGGCTTACAATTTCAATCAGGGGCTTGCAGGTGCTGATAATACTACACCGGCAGTTGATGTTCTGTTTGATTCAAGTGGTAATGGTAATCATAGTAATTTGTTGAATTTCGCTCTTACCGGAGGTACTTCCAATTGGGTTGTTCCGGTTGGATTTAGTATGCCCG
This sequence comes from Bacteroidota bacterium, assembly GCA_016720935.1. NCBI lineage: Bacteria > Pseudomonadati > Bacteroidota > Bacteroidota bacterium. The sequence goes on along the minus strand of JADKJP010000007.1, from coordinate 781,829 downwards.
GAGCTTGTTCCCCAATTGCAACTGCTACAGCTTATGCAGATACTGATCTTGATGGTTTTGGAGATTTGAACAACTCAATTACAATTTCTGCTGTTTGTGATCCTCCAATCGGTTATGCGTTGGATGCTACAGATTGCGATGATAATAATAATCTTGTTCATCCTCCGTTTGCTTTGCCTTCAGGTGCAGCAGTATATCTTCCTTTTAATGGAAATGCAGATGATGGCGGCCCATTGGGGAATAACGGGATTGTTCATAACGCAACACTCACAAACGATCGTTTTGGAACACCTAACAGTGCTTACGATTTTAACGGTACCGATGCCTATATTGAAGTTCCGAACAACGGAAGTTTTAATTTGTCTGATCTTACGCTTTCTGCCTGGATCAATGTAAATCCATTATCTCCTGCCGGAGAAATGGCTGTAATCTCCAAAGGATATGGCGCAGGTTCCGCTAATGCCTGGAGATTCGGAGTGGAAAATTCCGATCAATACATCTTCAACAATTTCGGTGCTGACCCTTCATCAGCTTACATCGATGAACCCTTTAGTTCAGGCAGTGGATGGCAACATATTGCGTTTACATTTAGTCCAAACAGTACTATTGCCAAACTTTATGTGGATGGTAGTTTAGTGCGGAGTCTTGCATTTCCTCTAATCAGTTTTGGTGCGGATGGTCATTCTTTGATTATCGGTGCGGACGAAACACCTGTTCTTGCAAATTTCTTTAACGGACAGATTGATGAAGTAATGGTTTTCGGAAGAGAACTTACTTCAGATGAAATCATGAAGATCTATTCCGGCAGCGCAAACGGAAATGAAGTGATGAATGGTATTGATGATAACTGTAATGGTCTTGTTGACGAAGGTTTCCTGAACACACTTGTTGTTGAAGAAAACGGAGTCGGTGGCGCGTATACCAACTTCGCTGATGCGCTTGCCGCAGCTGTTAGTGGCGATACGATTCTTGTTTATCCACGCGCAGGCGGAGCGGAATATGTTGAAAATATTTCAGCTCCCGGAAAAACCAATCTAAATATTTTCAGCGCTGTACCCGGTGAGAAATACCATATTACAGGTAACGTGGATATGGGTGGTGCATGGAATATTAACGGAGCACAGATTACAGGAAACATCAACAATGAATCTCCTGAATTCGATTCACTTTATATCACCAACTGTACTGTTTACGGATATATCAAACTTGATCTATGCAATGGTATTCCTCTTTTAGAAGGAGACTCTGTAATGCCAAACACTACCGATGTATCTGTGATTACCGGAAGAGGTTTGGTTCGTGGTTGTTATTTGTATGGTAATGGCGGGGGAGGTGCTCTTCAGATTAATAACTCATCAAATACCGGTGATCAGATTCAGATCATCGGCAACCAGATGTACATGACCAGCAATTCGACTGTTTTCTTCCTGAACAACAATCAGAATGGAATGTACATCGCGAATAACTTTATGTCCATGCTTTGGCCAAATGGTGGTCAGGGAGCAGATGGATTTACAAGCTACGGTGCTTTTTACAGTGGATTAACGAATTATTTCGTCAATAACACAATCAAGAGTACAACGAGTTCATTCCTTGCAACAATATTTCGCGGAGCTCCATATTGGATTATTAAAAATAACGTGATTAGTGTTGAAAATTCTGTTGGAGTTGGTTATGGTATCAATGACGGAGTTCCGGGAGAATTCACTTACAACTATTTCAGAAAATCAACCGGTGGGGGAACAGGCTTCAGTGGTGTTACCGCTGATAATACTAACAACGATACATCAAATACAGTCCTGTCAGAATACGGAAGACCTAATCCCGGTTCAGATGCGATTGACGGAGGTGATCCAAACCCTATTTACAATGATACTGACGCGTCACGTAATGATGCGGGTTGTTTCGGAGGACCAAATTCATTGGCAAATTACTTTACTGTTCCATTCCCTGTATTGCATGCATATTATCAGGATGCTGACGGTGATTCTTTTGGAAATCTGTTTGCAAGCCAATATGCGGTTACACAACCGGTAGGTTATGTTTCAGACAGTTCTGACTGTAACGATGCGGATCCTACAACACAGTCTTTACGACCGGTAGTTGTTACCACAGGTTCCGGTACACTTCCTACATGTTTTGGTCTCAGCGATTCAATATTTGTTGCCGAATACAGTAACCTGCGTTACGCAAATTCGGTGATCGCCTTCAGTTCAGAATATTCAACACCAGATTATGGAGCAATCCAGATTCTCGGTGCTCCGGATGTTTATCCATCCTACGGTGACAATATCAATGCATGGGCTCCAAATTATCAGGATGCTTCACGTGAATATATTGAGCTTGGGTTCGCGAATCCTGCTCCGATAAACTTCGTTGATATTTATGAAACGTATGCGCCCGGCACCATTGATACGGTGTACGTGATGAATCCATACACAAGTTCATATCAGGCGGTATATACGGCAACTGCAGGTTCAATGCCTCAGGAAGCGAATAAACTGCACATTACTTTCCCTCTGACCGCATTCCCTGTTTCTTCTATTCGTATCGCGATGAACTCACCGTTTGTCCATGACTGGAATGAAATTGACGCGGTTGCGATTGGAAATATTATTCCGCTTACATACAATACATATTTGTGGTCAACTTCAGAAACCACAGCCAGTCTGAGTGTGAATAGTCCGGGAACATATTCCGCTACCGTAACCTACGGTGGATGTATGGCCACATCAGATGGATTTAAAATGAGAGCTTCAACAGTAAATGCCGGTCCGAGTTTTGACTGGGAAATTTGCCCGGGAAGTTCAACCGTACTGGCTGCAGGTGGAGCGAATACTTACCTGTGGAGCACCGGTGAAACAACTTCTTATATCACTGTTTCTCCAACCGATACAGCAACCTATAGTGTTGTGGGAACGGATATTTTCGGTTGTGTTACTGTTGACAGTATCACCATTTATCAATTTGCACCGATTGTACCAGGAGCAATTCTTGTTTCGAATGAAACAACTTCCGGCGCGAACGATGGAAGTATTACTGTCGGTCCTGCCAGCGGTGGTGTGATTGGTGGTTATACTTATAGCATTACTGACTTCGCTTCCATCAATCAGAACAATCAAACAGGTATTTTTTCAGGTCTTCCTGCAGGTTCGTATTATCTTCAAATTACTGATGGTGTTCCTTGTTCTTTTGATACAACGATCATCGTTGGTCTGGGCAATTGCAATCAACCAGAGGTACCTGTAATTTCTGCTTCACAATCTGTTGTTTGTTCAGGTGGCAGTGTTACATTAAGCATTGCGTCTGGTAATCTTAACGATGCAACTGACTGGTACTGGTATGCCGGTTTATGCGGAACAGGAACTCTGGTTGGAAACGGAACATCGATTAACGTCACACCATCGGATACTACTTACTATTATGTAAGAGGAGAAGGTGGTTGTGCAACTCCTGATTCATGCGCAAGTATTGCGATTGCTGTTGTGTTTGGTCCATTTGCATCGGTAGGGGTGACTGCTCCGACTTGTCATGGTGATGGATTTTCAATCAATATTTCCGCGACCGGTGGAGTTCCACCGTATTTCGGAGCAGGAATTCAAAGCTTTGGTTCCTTTGCATCAGCAGATACAGTCTTTCAATTTATTGTTACTGACAGTATAGGCTGTACTTACAGAGACAGTATCCTTGTCAGTCAACCTGCAGTACTTGTTCTTTCTGGAGTTACAGATAGTACAATTGTTTGTCTTGAAACATCCAACACCGGAAGTTTATCACTGGTTCCTTCCGGTGGTACACCTCCTTATTCTCTCACAGGTTCTGATACTACAAATCTTGTTGCGGGTGTTTATTCATATATACTCACTGATAACCATGGTTGTTCGCTCACTGCAAATACCGAAGTATTCGTTACTAACTGTATTCTTCCATATTACAATGCTCCTGACTCCGGAAAAGTCAATACGGTTCTTGGACCTGAACTGACACAGTTGTATGAAAATCCGGATTCAATTGGTCCGGATACCAACAACGTAATCTTCCAGTTTGATGATTTTGGATCGGTATTGATTGATGTGATTACGAATCTCAATATGTATTACCCGACATTATCCTTGTTGCAAACTGCTCCTTATGGAATGACAGGGCTTGTCGACAACGGTGATACTTCAATCATCATTACCGGTTATTTCCCTGTTGCGAATCTGAAAAAACTGGATTCCCTTCCGGGCATGATCAACTTTGTTAGACCGAATTATTCAGCGGTTTCCAGTGGAGGTTTCATCACCACACAAGGCGACAGATCGATGAAATCTGATTCCGCCCGTTCAATGTTTGGTCTTGACGGTTCAGGTATTAAGATTGGAGTGATGTCAGATAGTTACAATACCATTTCCGGTAATCCGAAGAATATCGATATTGGCAACCACGACTTGCCGGGACCAGGAAATCCTGATAACGATAGGGAAGTAGAAGTATTGCTTGATTACCCTTATGGAAAAGGATTGGATGAAGGTCGCGCGATGTTGCAAATTGTCCATGATATTGCTCCGAAAGCAACACTTGCTTTCCGAACAGGATTCATCAGTGCAGGAGACTTTGCGGAAGGTATTGTCGCTTTGCAGGAAGATACTTGTAATGTCATTGTTGATGACGTAACCTATATTACTGAACCTTACTTCCAGGATGGAATTGTTTCCAGAGCGGTAAATTATGTACGTGATCAGGGAGTAAGTTATTTCACTTCTGCCGGTAATTTCGGATCCGCATCATTCGAAGGAGTTTTCAATCCTATGCCTGCACCTGCCGGTCTCACCGGTAAAGTGCATGATTTCGGTGGTGGTGATTATTTGCAAAAAATTGGCCTCAAAGCCGGTAATTACACTTTGGTATTGCAGTGGGATGATTCAATCTATTCACTCAAGCAATTACCGGGTGCAAGAAATGACTTTGATATTTATCTTACTGATGTAACCGGTACGAAACTTTTTGGACTGAACAGAAAAAATAACTGGGGAGATCCAATTGAGGTATTGCCATTCACGGTAAAATCAAATGTAGATGCGAACATAGTAATTGCACGTACATGGACTCAGGATTCAGTCACACCGATGAAATTTAAATATGTAGTGTATCGTGGAGATATTACAATTAAAGAATATCCTAACGGTGGCTCTACTATTATCGGACAAGCGAATGCAGAGGGTGCGATGTCTGTCGGTGCTGCGAGGTACACACAAACTCCGGTCTTTAACAATGGACTGGCACCTGTAATCGAGGAATTCTCTTCTGTCGGTGGAACTGCTGTGAAAGGTGTGGTTCGTAATAAACCTGATTTCACAGCTCCTGACGGTGTGAATACTTCCGTGAATTTCTACTCGAAGGATCTTGAGTTTGATGGTATCTATAATTTCTATGGAACATCCTGTGCAGCTCCACATGCTGCCGGAACTGCAGCTTTGATCCTTCAGGCGAAAAAGAAATTCTATACCGAAACCATGCTCCCGGATAGTTTGCGTTCGCTCTTGCAAAGAACTGCAATTGATATGGGACCTGCCGGATTTGATTTCAGCTCCGGATATGGTTTGATTGACGCGACCGGCGCGGTGAGCACATTTGCTACACCGAAACCGGTGATCGATTCCCTGATGCGTGCCGATACTTCAGTTGTACCCGGCTCGACAGCATTTGATGTAATTGTTGGTGGATCTTATTTCGATGATTCTTCTACCATTTATATGGATGGAATAGCGCTGACGACCACTTTCATTGACAATACACATCTGACTGCTACAATTCCTCCGTTCTTCGGTAATCCGATGATTCGGGTGTTTACACCACCAACCGTTCCAAATCTGAACGATGGTGGATTCTCGAACGGATTGTTCTTCTTCAATTCGGTTAAACGTGTACTTAGTATCCAGACCGATAATAAAGTGAAGAAATACGGAGAAATGCTGCCCGAATTCACGGCAACCATTCTTGTGGACGGAAAAGATTTGTCGGAAGACAGTCTTACAGCCGCGGATTTGAAACTCGACAATCTGATCTTCCAGACCCTGGCGACTTCAGAAAGCGGAGTCGGATCCTACCAGGTTTCTGCTTCCATGCCTCCGTTGAATCTTTCAGATCCTGTGGACTATGCATTGGATTCCCTGTATGAGTATAATTTCTATCCGGGCGGATTGACCATTCAGAAAATGCCGATTGTAATTTCTCCAAAAGACACCACTATGACTTATGGTGATAAGATTGGTGATTTCCAATTCAATTATGTTTATGATCAAAGCAATATTGATCCTAACGATCAGGTTCATTTCCTGGATTCAATTGAACAGAGCCACCAGTTGACATTGTCCAATGCACTCGTACTGGTAAATCCACGTGTCATCACAAATCCACGTGTGATCACCAATTCTGATTTTGCAAACCTTGCAATTGTCGCCACCGGTAATGCTTTGGCAAATCCGCGCGTCATCACAAATCCACGTGTGATTACCAATTCACTTACTGTCATTGATTCAACTCTTATTATTGATCTTGCTACGGAATCTGTGTTCAATTTCGATGCTGATTCTTCCGTAATTGTTCTTGAAAGTCCGGGAGCCGGTTTGCACTCACGTGCGATGGCAAATCCACGTGTGATTACGAATCCGCGTGTGATTACCAACCCGCGTGTAATCACGAATGGTGTGAGCGAAGTAGACAGCATCGATGTTACTTCCAGTAATGGAGACAATATCGCGGTTGTGCTAGATGAAGATGATGTTACGTCAACAGATACCACTACCGAATTGAAATCGGTGAATCTGATTACAGGAACAACTGTAGGTACATGGATTGTTGTACCGGGTGCATTCTTCTCGGATAATTTTGATATCCATTACGAATTGGGAAGTCTGACTATCCTGCCTGCTACACTCACAGTAACTGCTGCTGATGCAAATCCGACGTGTTTTGAAACACCGGTATTTACTGCTTCTGTAAGCGGTTTCAAAAATCAGGATTCTACTGGAGTTACTCCGGCATCCGGACCATCCTTTACAATTCTGGATAACGCGAATCAGCCGGTTAGTCCTTTAACTTCTGGCGGTACCTACCAGATTGTACCGGGTGGATTTACGTTCCCTGCTGATACGAACTACATCATCGTTTATGAAAATGGTGCATTGACTGTGCCTGAACCATTGGTACTGAATGTTAGCGTTTCACAACCGCATTGCTTTGGTGAATTCGGAAGTGTTGAGTTAACTGGAAGCGGAGGGACCGGTAATTATACATTCGGTGGTGATCAGACTGTGAATCTTGGTGCAGGAACATATCACTATACTGTTACTGATGAAAATGGTTGTACCGCAAGCGTGGAGGTTATAATTAATCAGTTCCCTCCAAGATTATTCCTCACAGCTACTACTACACAACCCGATTGTTTCGGACAAACAGGAAATGTTGTACTTCAGGCAAGCGGAGGAGTACCTCCTTATACTTTCGCGGGCTCTCCGACAACAAATCTCTCCGGAGGATTGTACACTTATTTTGTAAGCGATTCAAATGGATGTAGTGAAAGTTTATTCATTACCATTAATAATGCACCTGCTGCTATAGTGCTCAACGCGGTGACTTCACAACCAAATTGTTTTGGAGAGACAGGTAGTGTTGACCTGATTCCGTCAGGTGGAACATCACCTTATACTACAGGTGGTGACGCGGTGAACAATCTGGCACCGGGTGTATATAATTATACTGTTGAGGATGCTCACGGTTGTACTTCAACTACAACAGCTACTATTGATCCGGCACCGGAATTACTGGTACTGACTGCAACACCATCGAATCCGAATTGCTACGGCCAGACAGGTAGTGTTTCATTGTCTGCCAGCGGTGGAAATGGTCCATATACATTTGGAGGAGCTTCTGTTACCGGACTTGGTTCAGGGACTTATAACTACACTGTATCTGATATTAAAGGTTGTACTGCCAATACTACAGCTACAATACTTGTACCGGCAGAAATTACTGGTGTAACCTCAGTAACCCCAACAGGTTGTACCGGAAATACAGGTACTGCATCTATTGTTGCGTCAGGCGGAACACCGGGTTATACTTATTCCTGGACACCGGGAGGCCAGACAACTGCATCTTCTACAGGTCTTGCTGCTGGTACTTACACTGTAACAATGACTGATTTGAAAGGTTGTACAGGTTCAGCAACTGCTGTTGTGACCATATCCGGTTCAGCTCCTGATGCACCGGTATCCATTATCGGACCTTCAGGTGCATGCAGAGGACAAAATGGTGTTGTGTTCAGTATTGCTCCGGTTGCAGGTGCCACATCTTATCAGTGGACCATTCCTGCAGGTGTTACAGGAAGTTCAACTTCATCATCCATTACTCTGAATTTCGGAAGTACATATAACGGAGGATCCATCTGTGTCAAAGCAATCAACGGATGCGGCAGTAGTATTTTCACCTGTAAGACCCTGTCACGCTTTACCGCAGCGCCGGCTACTCCGGGAACAATTTCGGGTATGGCTACCATCTGTGGACCATTGACAGCTACTTACTCTGTGGCTCCTGTAGCGAACGCAACAAGCTATACATGGACCCTGATTGCTCCTGGAGCTACGATAGCTTCAGGTCAGGGAACCAATACCATCACGATCAATTTTGTATCGGGATATGTTGTTGGTGTTCTGGCGGTTCAGGCAAACAATTGTATTGGTTCCAGCGGACCTCGATTGAAACTTATACTTGGTATGCTTGTCATTCCTCCAATCTTTACAGCAACAGAAAACCCAACTGTGGGTGTTTGTGCCGGAAGCACAAGGGAGTATGAGATCATCAAGTTCCCGAATGCGACTTCCTATACATGGACAGCTCCTGCAGGCGCAATCATTTCGAATGGAGCAGGATTAACAGGTAATCCGCTGACAGTTGATAGCTCAATGGGTGAAGTGTATATTACTTTCCCTGCAGGGTTTACATCCGGAACTGTGACAGTATATGCTACGAATGCCTGTGGCAATAGCCCGGTTTCTACACTTACGGTTCGTTCAACTCCTCTCGCTCCATCAGCGATATCAGGTCCGGTGAGCAATGTTTGCAGAAAGACAGGTAACACTTATTCGATTTCACCGGTTACGGGAGCAACTTCATACACATGGACCGTTCCTTCCGGTGCGACTATTACCAGCAATTCAGGTACTTCGATCAAGGTAACCTATGGTAATAGTTTCGTGGGTTCCGGTTTTGTAACTGTAAAAGCAAATAACAGTTGTGGTTCAAGTGCTGTTACTTCTCTTGGGGTTTCCGCGGTTACTGTACAACCATCCGCAATCTCAGGTCCGGCTTCAGTGTGTAAAACACAGTCATCTGTAACATATTCGATTCCTGCAGTTACCGGCGCAACTTCATATACCTGGACAATCACCGGTGGCGCAACTTTTGTCGGAAGTAATACAGGCGCCAGTGTAAAAGTGAAGTTCACCACCGCGACTTCAACAAGTGCCTTGCTTTCTGTTAAAGCAAATAACCTGTGTGGCGCATCTGTTGCAAGGACTTTGAATATTGCGGTCAACTTGTCTTGTCGTACACTTGAAGAGGAAACATCTTCATTCAGCGGAACATTTGATGCTTATCCGAATCCGACATCCGGCAGACTCACACTTTCATTCTCTGCTGATCAGAAAGAAAATAATGTTCTGATTTTAACGGATATGGTAGGACATGTTTACCTGCAGAAAGATCTGGTTGCAGAAGAAGGTGAAAATTATACGGAGCTGGATATGAGTAAATATGCTTCCGGAATTTACTTCATCACGCTGATGAAAGAAGATTCGGAAAGTAAAACAATTCGTATCGCTGTGGAATAATGACAAATCATAGCTTCAGATTGATTTTCTGATGCAGACAGAAAGGCCGGAGATGATTCTCCGGCCTTTCTGTTTTTGGGTCAGACTCTGAAATACATTTGTTTTATTCAGAAAGAAATATTGTTCATTCCATGAATACGTGGTATTTCTTTTATTCATCTATGGATGAAGCTGCATAATATTTATTTTAGCGGAATGAAAAATAAAAATGTTCTCCTCAGTATTTTCATTTTTGGATTATTTCTCTGCAATGGAGTTTTTGCTCAGTATTCTTTTCAGCGATTGATTGGCGGGGTAAGTCAGGAACGGGGGCAGACTTTATTTCAAACCCGTGATGGAGGATACCTCTACAATGCAGCTACCTTATCGTACGGGTCGGGAAGTGCGGATGGTTTTTTTGTCAAAACAAATAATCAGGGATTGTTGGAGTGGGCGAGGGCGTATGGAACTGTTGCTTTTGATAATTCTGAATATGCAATCGAATCATATGATGGCAAATTATTGGGAACCGGCTTAACTTTTTTTCCCGGAAATGTCACTAGAGATGTTTTACTTTTCAAAACAGATTCCCTGGGTCAATTGATCTGGAGTAAAACGTACGGAGGAGGTGGTAATGATGGAGCGGTTTACATGATTGAAACAAGTGATCATGGATATGCACTTGTTGGCTCTACTCAGAGTATTGGTGCCGGATCAGACGATATTCTTTTTATAAAAACTGATGAAAATGGGGATACTATATTTACCCGTTCCTATGGATCTGTTGATTCTGACGCTGGAATAGCAATCGCGGAAATTCCATCCGGAGGATTTGTGATCTGCGGAAAACAGACCCGGATCGTGGGTGGTCTCCCGTTTGCAGATGGAATTTTGTTGCGTACAGATGCATCCGGTGATTTGCTTTGGACAAAGTTGTATGGAGACTCACTATGGGAGGAATTGGAATCTGTGGGTGTGAATGCTGACGAAAGCATTGTCAGTTGCGGAGCAATTACTTCCTATGGAGCCGGTAAATATGATGTGCTTTGTATGAAAACAAATAATGCGGGTGACGTTGACTGGGTAAAAACATATGGGGGGCCGGAAATTGATGCCAGTTACGGTTTAGTAATCAATTCCGATTCTACCTACACGATTTCAGGGTATACCAATAGTTTTGGATATGGTCATGAACACCGGGGGGATGACAGTACGAATATATTCATGATGAAGATAAATGCTCTTGGCGATACAGTCTGGACCAGAACTTATGGTGATGGATTGCAGGACGAAGCGTACAGAAATAACGCTACAAGTGATGGAGGATACTTGATCGCAGGATTTACTACGAATTATACTTTCCAGGATAGCGCGCAGATGATCATGATCAAAACCGATTCAATGGGATTCACAGGTTGTCATGAATTTACCTCTCACCCGATAATTAATAATGCTCCGCTTATCGGAAGAACCGCGGTCTTTTCACAAGCTTCCGGGTTGTTTACCGGTGTTATTGCTCTGGTGCAAATGACAGTGAATACTGATGATGAGGATGCTTGTTTGTACGCGCTTACTGATGAGGCAAAATCAAATGAAAAATTTGTGGTATATCCCAATCCTGCTATAACAGAATTGACCCTGCAATCTGATCTTCTAGCTGAAGTTGATAAGGTATGTGTGTATGATTTCCAGGGAAGGTTAAAGGAGTGTAAGCAGGGGAAGGGTCAATCACGGATTAGTGTGGACCTGACTGATTATGTGTCTGGAATTTATTTTCTCAGGATCTGGACTTCTGATTCTGAATTCAGAATCGTTAAGTTCATCAAAAATTGATGACATTTATCAACCTTTGATTAATGTGATTTCCGCATTTTTCTAAAGGATTTTCAGTTCATTCTCCGGTCAAATTTATGGTCCAGGTTATTAACACTGTTGGTAACTATTTTTTTTAACTAAAATGAAGGTAACCGATTTCCTGGTAGCATCCTAAGTGTTTGAAAATCGGCTTCCAGTGAGGGCTTCAGGACTTCTGACAAACGAAATTTTCGCCAAGGATTTTAGTACGTTGGTCAACATTTATGGGTAAAAAGCGTCAGATTTTGTATTTTCGCAAGGCAATTGATGCCTGTTCAATTGTGGTTTTATAATTATTCCACCCCTAAAATGAAAACACTTTTAAAAGCACTATTAACATTGCTCCTTTTGGTTATTTGCAATGTCAGATTTTCCTTTTCACAAATTGTAATCAATGAAATATGTCCTTCGAATATTTCAGTAATCCTGAATTCGAACGGGCAATACGATGACTGGATCGAATTGTATAATGCCGGTGGTACCACCGTGAATTTGTCAGGTTATGGTTTGACTGATGATACACTTCAGCCTTACCGATTTACATTTCCATCACAGACTATCAGTGCAGGCGGGCGGATCATTGTGTTTGCTTCCGATTCGACAAGTTCGGTAATTGTTAATCATTGGGAGATGGCTGTTAACGCGCTTTCCTCCTGGAGATATGCAAGTGGTAGTGCAGGACTCGATACCAACTGGAGAAATATTTCCTTTAATGAAGCGACCATGTCTACAGGTAATGGTGGAATTGGTTTTGGCGATAGCGATGATGGAACAACAGTTGCTGTTGGTACATCTGTGATGATGCGAAAGTCATTCAACATTCCGGATACCTCACAAATTCTGAAAGCGGTCTTCATGATGGATTACGATGACGGATTTGTTGCATACCTCAATGGTGTAGAAATTTCCAGAGCAAACCTCGGTGTTGCAGGCACAAGACCTAACTGGAATGATCTTGCATTGAGTTCGCATGAAGCAAATAATTACCAGGGCCTGCCGATCGATTCTGTTTTTATTGATCCTGTATTCTTAAAAACAGTACTTCGAAATGGGACGAATGTATTTGCAGTGGAAACGCATAATGTGACCTCTTCATCAACCGATTTGTCATCTATACCGTATTTGTTTTTTGGGATGAAAGGAACCGGTACAACATTCTCTGCCATACCGTCCTGGTTTCACCCACCTGTTTCCGATTATTACAATGCGCATTTTAAACTTGCCAGAACAGGAGAGACTGTTTATCTCAGTAACCCTTCCGGAACTCGCATTGATGAAAAGACGTACCCTTCCATGAGCAGTAATAACTCGTATGGAAGAAAACCGGATGGTTCAGGAAGCTGGTGTTTATTTGGTACACCAACTCCAAACACTTCAAATAATTCGTCAACGTGTTCAAATGGGTATGCATCCATTCCGGTGTTTTCTGTTTCCGGAGGGTTTTATACTTCTACACGAACACTCACATTGAGTACAACTACACCCGGAGGATCTATCCGTTATTCTACGAATGGTGATGAACCTACAACCTCTTCACCATTGTATTCAGGAGCCATTTCGATTTCAAGTACCAAAACAATTCGGGCAAAAGTTTTCGCATCAGGTTATTTGCCCAGTCCGGTTGTTACAAATACATATTTCATCAGCGAGTCAGTACACTTACCGGTCTTTTCAATTACAACGGATTCCCTGAATCTCTGGGATTATAATACCGGCATATATGTCATGGGTCCAAATGCGAGTACAACTTCTCCCTATTTCGGTGCGAATTTCTGGCAAGACTGGGAAAAGCCCGCAACAATTGAGTACTACGATAAAGACAAAATTCGAATTGTCCGATTTGATGCGGATATTAGTATTTATGGAAATTATTCCCGGGCCAAAGCTCAAAAGAGCTTTGAAATAAAACTTGGAGATAAATATGGCACTTCATCTGTGAATTATCCTTTTTTTACAGACAAACCATTCATCGATAAAATGGATGATATTGTTTTAAGGAACTCGGGTACAGACTGGAATAAAGTTCATTTTCGTGATGCTTTAATGGAACGTATCATGAAAAATACATGGTCCGGTTATCTTGGTGCCGAACCTGCTGTGATGTTTTTAAATGGTGAATTCTGGGGTGTGTATACAATCCATGAAAACCATGATGAGAATTGGATGGATTATAATTTTGGTTTAAGCAAAAAGCAGATTGATTATCTGAAAGAAGATGGAAGCAGTATGACGGTTAAAGAAGGCTCTGATGCTTCTTTCTGGACCATGTACAATTATGCTACCACCCAGACTCCGACCACTCAGGCATACTATGATTACATGAACAGCGTGCTGGATCTGAAAAACTATGCCGACTACTTCATAGCTGAAACCTATTATAACAATGGTGACTGGATTGGTGACTGGACGAATAATATCAAATTGTGGAGACCGAATGCAACCGGTTCAAAATGGAGATACATGTTGTACGATACAGATTTTGGATTTGGATTGCAGGGTAGTGTGAATGACAACCGGCTTGCAATTGCAAGAAATCCGGCAGCATTCAGTCATTCTTCAGAGATGTTTGATGCGATGTTGAACAACCCAACGTTCAAACGTTATTTTATTAACCGATATGCTGACCTTATAAATACAAATTACCTGCCTGCGAACATTGACGATGTCATTCATCAGTTCCAGGATTCTATGGCTCCGGATATGCCGGCGCATTTTGCAAAGTGGGGAAATAACATGAGTACATGGCAAACAAATATTGATGCTGTGAGCAGTTTTGTGAATGCACGTCCAACTATAATGCGTGATAATATCAAGACTGGATTTAGTCTTGCAGGAAAAGTCACACTCACTTTAAATGTTAGTCCGGCAGGAGCAGGCAGGATAGAAATCAGTACGATTATTCCTACTTCTTACCCATGGTCAGGAGTGTATTTCAATGGAAACCCGGTAACCATCACCGCGATTCCGAACCCGGGCTATACCTTCGATCATTGGCGTTCAAATGTTACAATTACATCGAACAATCCTAACCAGGCAGTAACATATAATTTCACTGCGAATGATGCTATCACAGCATATTTTACCGGTTCTGCTGCGGTGCCTAAGATTACAATCAGCGAATTGAATTATAATGCTGATTCCGCTCTGAATTCCGGAGACTGGATCGAATTGAAGAATTTCGGATCACAGGCCGTTGATCTTTCCGGCTGGGTATTGAGTGATGGTGCCGACAATCATATGTTTCATTTTCCAACAGGAACAGTGCTGGCTGCTGGTGCATATCTGGTGGTAGTGGAAGATAGTGTTAAATTCAAATCGCAATTTCCTACTGTATCCAATCGCATTGGTCAACTTGGTTTTAATTACGGCAATGGTGGAGATGAAGTCAGGTTGTTCGATTATAACGGGAATCTTTATCTGAATTTCTTCTATTCTGATTTGGCGCCATGGCCACTCACACCGGATGGTGGCGGGTATACTTGTGAATTATTAAATGTAAACGGAGACCTGAATGATGGGAACAATTGGTTTGCAGGATGTATCGGAGGTTCTCCAGGACGGGCCTACAGTTCATTGTTGTCGGTACCTGTTTCAGTAACCGGCAATACGACTTTCTGCAATGGCGGAAATGTGGTTTTATCTTCTACAACAGATCCCGGGTATACTTATCAGTGGAAGAGGAACAATACAACTATTGTTGGTGCAACCTCCTCCAGTTATACTGCGATACAGGGTGGTACATATACGGTAGTCGTTAGTTCTTTGGGATGTTCTGTTGTATCAGATCCTATCATTGTTACCGTTGTTTCTCAAAGTCCTGATCCTGTTACGACCTCTAACTGGCGTTGTGGTGCAGGAAGTCTCACGCTTACAGCTACATCTTCCGATACGATCTTCTGGTATGATGCCCCGAACGGGAACCTGCTCGGATTTGGAGATACCTTAATTACTCCAAATTTATCAGCTACCACGACTTATTATGCAAAGACAAGTCGGATCTGTCCTTCCAGTGCTGTTTCTGCAATTGCTCAGATCTTACAACAAACAGCAGCACCGGTGACAAGTGATGTCACACTTTGCGGGCCGGGTGTTGCTACACTTACTGCAACGGATACAGCGACCATGCATTGGTACAATGCGCCACAGGGTGGTGGATTGCTTGAAACGGGCGGAAGCTTTGTTACCAATTATATTTCCACAGATACAGTGTTTTATGTTGAAGCCGGAAGCGTTTGTCCCAGCCCAAGAATTGAAGCACATGTAATAATCAATTCCACTGCGGATCCTGTAGTGAGTGATAATTCAAGATGTGGAAACGGTACAGTCGTATTGACCGCTATTTCTTCCGCACCGGTTTCCTGGTACAACCGTGTATCCGGCGGATTGGTATTGGGAACCGGACTTTCATTCACCACTCCATCACTGGCAGTAACAGATACTTTTTACGCGGAAGCGAATTCCGGCTGTCCAAGTGCACGTGTCATGGCTATCGCGATTGTCAATCCTGTTTTGTCAGCTCCGGTAGGTACCGATGGCTTCAGCTGTGGTCCGGGCATTGTAACGGTTTCTGCAACTTCAACTGAGCAGGTGTATTGGTACGATGCTTCAAGCGGTGGAAATTTATTGTACACAGGTTCAATTTTCGACACACCATTCCTGAATGCAAGTACAACATATTATGCAGAGGCAGGTTATACCTGTCGGAGTTCACGAACCGCAGTTCAGGCTGCTGTCAATTCAATACCGGCTGCCCCTACAGCCACAGATGTTTCACGTTGCGGTCCGGGTACCGTTACACTTTCAGCAGTTTCACCTGAGTTGATCACATGGTTCGATGCTGCTGTTAGTGGCAACCTTTTATTTACAGGGGATCAGTTTACTACACCGGTTATATCTGTAACAACAACCTATTATGCTGAGGCAGGAACTACTTGTAAAAGTCCTTCCAGAACTCCGGTTCAGGCCATTGTAAATACAGGTCCTTCCGCACCGACCTCTTCTAACGTTTCACGTTGTGGAACAGGTACAGTTACCCTGACGGCAACATCTCCGGAAACTATTTATTGGTACAGCGCTGCCAGCGGAGGAACTTTGCTTGCTACAGGCCCTTCTTATACAACACCTTCAATCAGTTCCAGCACTACTTATTATGTGGAAGCCGGAAATAACTGCAGGAGTGCCCGTATTTCCGTGCAAGCCATTGTAAATTCTGCTCCTGCTGCACCCACAGCATCTAATGTCTCAAGGTGTGGTCCGGGAACGGTAGGACTTTCAGCTACTTCAGCCGCTACAATTTCATGGTATTCGGCTGCGACAGGAGGTACCTTGCTTGGAACCGGCAGTTCTTATACAACTCCGTCTATTTCCGCAACTACAACCTACTATGCGGAAGCGAATAATGGATGTGCCAGTGCTACCAGAACAGCAGTTCAAGCCATCATTAATCCTATTCCTGCCGCACCATCATCTTCCAATGTCTCCCGCTGTGGAACCGGAACAGTAGTGCTTACTGCAACTTCATCTGAACAGGTATACTGGTACAGCGCGGCGAGTGGAGGAACACTTCTGGCTACTAACAGCAGTTATACCACACCTTCCATCAGCACCACAACAACCTATTATGCTGAAGCAGGAAATACCTGCAGAAGCGCCACCCGTACTGCTGTTCAGGCGATCATCGATCCTATTCCGGCTGCACCCACCGCATCTGATGTTGCTCGTTGCGGAAGTGGTAGCGTAACATTTACAGCTACATCTACTGAAACAATATATTGGTACAGCGCTGCAAGTGGTGGAACATTGTTGGGGACAGGTGCTTCTTATTCGACACCGTCCATCGCAGTCACTACAACCTATTACGTTGAGACCGGAAACAATTGTCGCAGCGCCAGAATTCCGGTGCAGGCAATTGTGAACAGCGCACCTGCCGCACCAACGGCATCCAATGTTTCAAGATGTGGAACAGGAACTGTGGTTCTCACAGCTTCTTCAACTGCAACGATTAACTGGTATTCGGCTTCATCCGGCGGAACCCTTCTGGGTAGCGGAACATCATATACAACGCCTTCTATTTCTTCAACCACTACTTATTATGCGGAATCAAACAATGGTTGTGTAAGTGTTACCAGAACAGCGGTACAGGCCATCATTAATCCGCTTCCCGCAGCACCATCATCTTCCAATGTCTCCAGATGCGGAACAGGAACTGTTGTTCTTACTGCTTCCTCATCTGAACAGGTATATTGGTATAGCGCGGCAAGCGGAGGTACATTGTTGGCGACGAACAGTTCGTATACTACACCTTCCATCAGTACTACAACCACATATTACGCTGAAGCCGGAAACACCTGCCGAAGTGCTACACGAACCGCTGTACAGGCGATCATAGATCCGATTCCGAATGCTCCGGTAGCTTCTGATGTTTCAAGATGCGGTCCGGGTGTAATAACATTATCTGCAACTTCTACTGAAACAATTTACTGGTATTCCGCAGCCAGCGGAGGAACTTTACTTGCAACAGCTGCTTCCTATACAACACCTTCGCTTAGTTCTACTACTACATATTATGTGGAAACAGGTAATAATTGCCGGAGTGCAAGGATTGCAGTAGATGCAATCATCACTACGGCTCCTGCTGCGCCAACTGCATCCAACAGTTCACGTTGCGGTACCGGAACAGTTGTTTTAAGTGCAAGTTCTCCGGAACAAATTACATGGTTTAGTTCTGCAAGTGGCGGGTCAGCTCTTTTTGTTGGAAGTTCATATACGACTCCATCAATAAGTACAACTACAACTTATTATGCGGAAGCGGGAAGTGGTTGTCAGAGTCTCACACGAACAGCCGTTCAGGCAATCATCGATCCTCTTCCTGCTGCTCCTGCAGGTTCAAACGTTTCCCGTTGTGGTACCGGAACAGTTACACTGTCTGCATCATCAACGGAACAAATCTATTGGTATAGTGCTGCTACCGGAGGAACATTACTTGCAACAGCTGCTTCTTATACTACACCTTCCATTTCTGCCACTACTACTTATTATGCTGAAGCCGGAAATACCTGCCGGAGTGCGACAAGAACTCCTATTCAGGCGATCATCAATCCAGTACCAGCCGCTCCTTCAAGTTCAAACGTGTCCCGTTGTGGTTCAGGAACAGTTACTTTAACAGCTACTTCTACAGAACAAATTTACTGGTACGATGCTGCCAGCGGTGGAACTTTGTTAGCGACGGCAAGTTCGTATACAAGTCCGGTGCTGACTGTAACAACAACCTATTATTCTGAAGCCGGCAATACCTGCCGGAGCGCAACTCGAACCGCAGTGCAGGCAATTATTGCTCCAATTCCATCTCCACCTGTAAGTAATGATGCTTCCCGTTGTGGAAGCGGTTCAGTCGCTTTATCTGCAACTTCTCCTGAACAGATTTATTGGTATAATGCCCCAAGCGGAGGAACCTTGCTTGGCACAGGAACCACTTATAATACACCATCGATTTCAGCAACAACAACATATTATGTAGAGACCGGAAATACCTGCAGAAGCAATCGTATTTCAGTGAACGCGATAGTGAATTCAATTCCATCACCTCCGGTAACATCCAATGTTTCACGTTGTAATTCAGGGACAGTCACACTTACCGCAACTTCGCCTGAAACGGTTTACTGGTACAGTGCGCCAAGCGGAGGAACTCTTCTGAATACAGGTAATTCATTTACAACGCCAAGCATCAGTACAACCACAACTTATTATCTTGAAGCCGGTGATGTTTGCAGAAGTGCAAGAGTTGCTGTGCAGGCGGTTATTACTTCTCCACCTGCAGCTCCTGTTGCAATCGACGGTGCTCGTTGTGGTACAGGATCTGTTTTGATTTCCGCGAATTCAACGGATCGTTTGAACTGGTATAGTACTGCCAGCGGAGGCGTGTTACTCGATACCGGAATTACTTTCATTACTCCGGTGATAAGCGCAACTACAACTTATTATGTTGAAGCAGGAACAGGTTGCAATAGCAGTCGTGTCGCAGTACAGGCAATTGTAAACGCCCTCCCGGCAGCTCCTGTAGCCAACGATGTTTCCCGTTGCGGTGATGGCAGTGTTACACTTACAGCTGCCTCTGCCGACAGTATCTTTTGGTTTGATGCATCTATCGGCGGTAATCTTCTTGCTTCCGGAACTACTTACAATACACCTGTTCTGACAAATACTACTGTATATTATGCGGAAGCAGGAGACGGTTGCAGAAGTGTCAGGATACCTGTTCAGGCTATTATTTCAGCTATCCCTGGATCTCCTGTTGCATCCGATGTTTCCCGCTGCGGACCCGGAGTGATAGTTTTGAATGCTTCTTCACCGGAGACTATTTATTGGTATGATCAACCAAGCGGAGGAAATCTCATTGGAACAGGAAGTACATTTACGACACCTGCACTTATTGCAGATACTACTTATTATGTGGAGACCGGCGATATCTGTCGCAGCACAAGGGTTCTCGTGCAGGCTTTGATTGATACCGTTCCTGCCACGCCTGTAGTATTGGATGGAGATCGTTGCGGTCCGGGTACTGTAAATCTGAGTGCAACCGCTTCACTTCAGGTAAATTGGTATGATGCAGCTTCCGGAGGAAATCTGCTTGGTACAGGTTTTACATTCATTACACCTTCCATTTCTGCAACAACTATTTTCTATGCTGATGCAGGATTGGGTTGTAACAGTGCTCGTGTTCCTGTAAATGCCGTTGTAAATCCATTGCCAATTGCTCCATCTACGACAGATGATTCCCGCTGTGGTCCCGGTATTCTCACCCTGAATGCTTTTGCCACAGATTCGATCTTCTGGTTTGATGCAATTTCCGGTGGAACTCAAATCGGAACAGGCTCTTCATTTGTGACTCCTTTCATTTCTGCTTCTACAACCTATTATGCTGAAACAGGTTCACTTTGCAGGAGTACGCGTACACCTGCTCAGGCTATCATTAACGTTGTAAGTGCGGATCCTGTTGTTTCATCCGGACAAGTATGCGGAAGCGGTTCAGTTACTTTGTTTGCAACTGCATCTGATCCGGTTTCATGGTATGATCAGGCAAGCGGGGGAACTATCCTTGCCACAGGAAATAGTTTTGTGACTCCGGTGCTCACTACATCCACAACCTATTATGCTGTAGCCGGAACATTCTGTCCAAGCAATGCTGTAGCTGTTGATGCATTCGTATTCACACCACCAACACTCAACCTTGGTGCGGATACTGTGGATGTTTTGTCAGGACAATTTACGACACTCGATGCAGGAGCAGGCTTTGATTCCTACTTGTGGTCGACTTCGGAAACTACCCGGCAAATAAGTGTCAATACTGAAAATGTGTACACTGTAGTAGTTACTGATTCTAACCAATGTACTGCTACTGATTCTGTGTTTGTACATGTCATCACCGGCATCGAAAAGACAGATGAACTTCTTTCCGTGAATATTTACCCTAACCCTGGCTCACACGAGATAACTGTAAGCTGGGGTATGACAAGTGCTCATACAGTAGTCTTACAAATTTATAGTGTGGATGGTCGCTTGATGCAATCAAAAGAATGCAAAACGCATCCGGGTACACATAAGGAAAAAGTCTTGCTTAATGATTATGCACCAGGAGTATATTTTGTCCGCCTGACGACGAATAAGTCATCAACTACCCTTGAATTCCTGAAACAATAATATTCTTCTATGAAAAACTCCGGGCAGAAAACTGACCCGGAGTTTTTTTTACATATCACAATGACCAAAGTCAAGTTTTCTTAATAAGCTCTTTTCCAGGCTCCGTTGGAGCCGCGAGAGGCCTGACTTACTTTTTTAACATTAATTCTTCTTCATTTTCAGCGGAATACAACTGGTGACAAGATTCACCCTTTAGATGTCCTGTATCCTTTGTTTTTTCCAAACATTCCCGTAGGTTTGATTGCTTAGAAAACAAAGTCAATTCAGGTATATGGGATCAGGATCAATGATTTTGCTGATGATTTGCGGGGTTGCATTTGCCGCAGGTGGGATTCTTTTATCTCGTGTTCTTGCAACACGTTCCACCAATCTTCAGAAAGGTGAAGCTTACGAATGCGGAATTCCTACCATTGGAAAATCATGGATTCAGTTTAATGTTGGATATTATCTTTTCGCCTTACTCTTCCTCATCTTTGATGTTGAACTTGTGTTTTTATATCCCTGGGCAGTAGTGGTGAAAAAAATAGGTTGGTCGGCACTTGTTGAAATTGTTATTTTCTTATTCATACTATTCCTTGGATTTCTTTATGCGCACAGGAAAGGAGCTTTGAAATGGATGTAAACCAAAATAAACCGGAACCATTTCCGGGCGCGGTGCATCCCTCACCGGGTGGCGGAATTCTTGTCAGCAAACTCGACGATGTTATCAACTGGGCAAGATCCAATTCGCTATGGCCATTGGTTTTCGGAACAAGTTGTTGCGCGATCGAAATGATGTCCGCCGCTTCCGCGAAATACGATTGGTCGCGATTTGGTTTTGAAGTAGCACGTGCTACTCCACGACAGGCGGATGTGATTATCATCGCAGGTACTATCGTCAATAAAATGGCTCCCGTATTAAAACGATTGTATGATCAGATGGCGGAGCCTCGTTACGTTATCGCGATGGGAGCTTGTGCTACCTCAGGAGGCCCATTCTTTTACAATACTTATTCTGTTGTAAAAGGTGCAGACCACGTAATTCCCGTGGATGTATATGTGGCAGGTTGTCCTCCAAGACCAGAAGCTCTCATGCATGCCCTGATTACTCTGCAGTCAAAAGTCAAGGATGGGGGAGTGCGGGAGAAAATAATTATTGATGAACAAAAAGTAGTAGGAAAGAAATAAATGAATAAACGGCCGGAATTTCAGCCGTAATTAAATAAATCAAATGCATTCCCATCGAACTTCGGTTCACGGGTACAAATACTATGACAAAGGAAGAATTAAAAGAGTCCTTACTCCGCGTTTATCCGGAAATGGTTTTTGAAGAAACGGGAGAATGGTTGAATGTTTCAGTTGAACCTTCTGCTTTTCTTTCTGTTGCAAAAGATCTTCGGTCACGCGATGAATGGGAATTCGATTATTTGTTTTGCCTTACCTGTGTCGACTGGAAAACACACCTGAGTATGGTTTATTTTCTTCGCTCCTTTAAACACCGTCACATGCTGACTGTAAAAGTGAAGCTTGACAGAAACAACCCGGAGATAGAATCAGTGAATCAGATCTGGAGAACCGCGGAATTGAATGAGCGTGAAGTCTATGATTTGTTCGGAGTAAAATTCCTCCATCATCCTGATCTCAGAAGAATTCTGCTTACTGACGATTGGGAAGGATGGCCTTTGAGAAAAGATTACGAAGATCCTGTGAATATTATTAAACTATAAATTCGAATTTGTTTTAGAAGATCCCTGAATTTTAAGTGAATGAAAAAAGGGATCATTGCAATATATGCTTGAAGAAATCGGAACGACTGAGCAGGGAGACCTGGTGATCAATGTGGGGCCACAACACCCGGCGACACACGGAGTTTTACACCTTGTGATCACCCTCAATGGGGAAACTATCAAAAAGGTAGATCCTCATCTTGGATATATTCATCGGTCCATTGAGAAAATGTGTGAAAGTCTGAGCTATCGCCAGTTTATTTACACGACATCCCGGATGGATTATCTCAGTTCACACATTAACAATCATGCATGCGCATTGGTTGTTGAAAAGGGACTACAGGTTGAAATTCCACAAAGGGCTCAGGTGATCCGTGTTCTTATGGATGAATTAACCAGGCTCGCTTCTCATCTTTTGTGGTGGGGTGCCATGGCCATGGATGTGGGTGCAATTACACCATTTTTTCATGCATTCCGTGAACGTGAGTTGATCACCGATATCATGGAAGAAACATGTGGAGCCCGGCTTACCATGAACTACATGGTTCCCGGTGGTGTGATGGCGGACATACATCCCAACTTCCAGACAAAAGTAAAATCACTTATAGCAGGACTGAAATCAAAGCTTCCCGAATACGACGAACTTGTTACCGGAAATATTATTTTCCAGGAAAGAATGAAAGGCGTCGGTTATATCTCTAAGGAAGACGCGATTTCTTATGGCTGCAGCGGGCCGGTCGCGAGAGCATCCGGAGTTAGTTGCGATATCCGTAAATGGTACCCGTACGATTGCTACGCCCAACTTAAGTTTGATGAAATCATCCGTACAGAAGGTGATTCGTATGCACGTTACCTGGTAAGAATGGACGAAATGCGTCAGTCCATCGCCATTATCGACCAGCTTATTGATGTAATTCCTGAAGGAGAATTTCAAGCCAAAACAAAAGCGGTTTTGAAATTGCCAAAAGGTGAATTTTATACCATGGTGGAAACTGCCCGTGGTGAGCTGGGTGTCTATATCGTGAGTGAAGGTGCTACTACTCCTTATCGTATCAAATTCCGTTCTCCCGGTTTCTCCAATTTATCCGCATTGAATCACATGTCTATAGGAGGAAAGATCGGAGACCTGGTGGCTACGATGGGAACGCTCGATCTGGTCATTCCGGATATCGATCGTTGATTAATTGTGAATTATTTAAAATCTTAGAATGCTTAGTCTTGAAAATATAAGTAGTCAAATTCAAACCTGGTTGTACGGCCATCTTCCGGCAAAACTGGCATTGTTGTCGGAGTTTTTTATTGTGGGTCTTTTGATGATTGGGTTGTTTGCTTTCCTTGGACTAGTTTTGGTATTCATGGAAAGAAAAGTTTCTGCCTATATGCAGATCCGCCTCGGGCCAAACCGTGTAGGTCCCAAAGGAATTTTCCAGACACTTGCCGACACACTCAAATTAATTTTAAAAGAAGGTTTAAGACCTATTGGCGCGGATAAGTTTCTGTTCAATCTTGCACCATACATTGTCATGATGGTAGCCATGCTCCTTATGGCTCCGATCCCGTTTGCAAGAAATGTGCAGATCTGGGATGTGAATATTGGTGTCTTGTATATCTCCGCCATTTCATCGATTTCTGTAATTGGAATTCTTATGGCCGGATGGTCAAGTAATAATAAATACTCTTTATTAGGCGCTATGCGCAGCGGCGCGCAAATTGTGAGTTATGAACTGTCGGCCGGACTGGCAATCCTTTCCATCGTTATTCTTACAGGTAGTTTGCGCTTATCGGATATTGTCGCGAGTCAGGCTACCGGCTGGTGGATTTTCAAAGGACATATTCCAGCGCTCATTTCATTTGTCATTTTTATCATCGCGGTAACAGCAGAAACCAATCGTGCTCCTTTCGATCTCGCGGAGGCGGAATCAGAACTTACTGCAGGTTTCCATACAGAATACAGCGGTATGCAATTCGCTTTGTTCTTTCTTGCGGAATATGTAAACATTTTCATCGTCACTGCCATCGGAGCAACGTTGTTCCTCGGCGGTTGGATGCCTTTTCACATAGGCGGTTGGTCGGCATTTAATCATATCATGGATTTTATCCCATCTTCTATATGGTTCTTCGGAAAAACATTCTTCCTGATTTTTGTAATCATGTGGTTCCGATGGACCTTTCCAAGATTGCGTATTGATCAATTGTTGAATCTCGAATGGAAATATCTGCTTCCAATCGGGTTGTTCAATTTGTTGCTGATGACTTTGATTGGAATTTTGGGATGGCATTTTTAGAGTGAAGCGTGAAGAGTATTTATTGTGTGAGGAAGTGCGGGTGTGGATTTGAGGTGTAGGTAGAATTTGAAATAAAAAGACATGGGTTTTTTAAAAGAATATATAAGTACAGTTTATCGCTCGGTCGCATCACTTCTGAAAGGAATGAAGATGACGGGGTATTACTTTACTCATCATAAAGAAATCATTACAGAGCAATATCCTGAGAACAGGGATTCCCTGAATCTGGCTGAACGTTTCCGGGGAGAAGTGGTAATGACTCACAATCAATCGAACGAGCACCGATGCACAGGATGTACCGCTTGCGAGCTGGCTTGTCCGAACGGTACAATCAAAATCATCACGAAGTTCGATGTGGGTCCTGACGGCAAAAAGAAAAAAGCCATCGATACCTTTATCTATCACCTGGAATTATGCACCATGTGTAATCTCTGCATTCAGGCCTGCCCGACGGATGCAATTAAAATGGCACAAACATTTGAGCACAGCGTCTTCAATCGTGCCGACCTCACAAAGGTGTTGAACAAACCGGGATCAAAATTAATGGAGGGTGTAGAGTAATGAGCGCGCATATCATTGTTTTTTATCTGCTGGCAGCACTGATTTTAGGCGGTGGTTTCATGGCAGTTACTTCTCGTAAAATATTCAGGGCAGCGGTATATCTTCTTTTTTCCCTGATTGGAATAGCGGGATTGTATTTCTGGATGGAATACGAATTTCTCGCCGCAGTACAGATCATTGTATACGTTGGAGGAATTGTAGTGTTGATTATCTTCTCCATCTTCCTGACACAGACTTCTTCGCTGGATATGCCCAGACCAGGGTTGAGCAGGAGATTATTCGCGGGATTAGCTGTTGTATGCGGCCTCCTGCTTACAACTACAATAATCTTACAGCATTCTTTTGTGCCTTCACTTGATCCGCCCACTGAAGTAAGTGTTGCGGCTATCGGAACCAAAATGCTAAGCGTTGGAGAAGGTGGATATTCACTTCCTTTTGAAGTGGTCAGTTTATTATTATTGGCAGCCATGATTGGTTGCATAACGATTGCAATTAAAGCTCCGGGAGACAAATGAACGAGATTGGTTTAACACACTTACTTGTATTGAGTACATCTTTGTTTTTCATTGGTGTATATGGTTTTCTGACAAGAAGGAACCTGATTGTCATGCTCATGTCGGTTGAGTTATTATTGAATAGTGTGAACATTAATTTCCTTGCCTTCAACAAATTTCTCTTTCCCGGGAAAATGGAAGGTGTGTTCTTTAGCATATTTATTATTACGATCGCTGCTGCTGAAGCGGCTGTTGCCATAGCCATTATCATCAATCTCTACAGAAGACACAGATCAATCGATGTGGAAGACGCAGAGGTGATGAAAGATTGATTAAATAGTACACTTGCAGAATACCTGAATTGAAGAATTAAAGAACGATGAATATTTCACTGTTGGTACTTGTTCCTTTATTGCCGCTTGCTTCTTTCCTTTTACTTGGATTGTTCGGCCGGAAATATATCGGGAATTTCTCAGGGATTATCGGAACCCTTTCACTGGCTGTTTCGGCTGTGATCAGTCTGCTTACCGCCTATAATTATTTTTTCAGTTTCGGCAAAGCAGGTGATACGTATACCGCTGTTATTCCATTACAGTTTACCTGGTTGAAATTTAGTGAGACCCTTTCCATCAACATGGGAATTCTCCTGGATCCGATATCAGTGATGATGATCGTCGTGGTTACTTTTGTTTCCCTGATGGTGCACATCTACAGTCTGGGTTACATGAAAGGGGAGGAGCGCTATGCGACATATTATTCTTTCCTCTCTTTGTTTACTTTCTCCATGCTTGGATTAGTATTGTCCACCAATATTTTCCAAACATATATTTTCTGGGAACTTGTCGGAGTGTCATCGTTCCTTCTCATTGGATATTATTACAACAAACCTTCAGCAGTTGCTGCAGCGAAGAAGGCATTCATTGTGACACGGTTTGCAGATCTGGGATTCCTGATCGGTATTCTAATATTATCCTTCTATTCAGAAACGCTTGATTTCGTTTCTCTCACAGAACGTCTCACTACACCCGGTTCACCCTTTGCTCAATCGGCTTCTTCCGCGACCTTCCTCGGAATTTCAGCTCTTACCTGGGGATTGACTCTGGTGTTCATTGGCGGAGCCGGCAAATCCGCGATGTTTCCTTTGCATGTCTGGTTGCCGGATGCCATGGAAGGCCCGACACCTGTTTCCGCTCTCATCCATGCAGCTACCATGGTTGTCGCTGGTGTGTATTTGGTAGCCCGATTGTTCCCTGTATTCTCACTGGCTTGTCCGGTCGCACTCGATGTAGTCGCATATACCGGGGCAATTTCAGCTCTGGTTGCCGCATTGATCGCCTGTACACAAACCGATATTAAACGTGTGCTGGCATATTCTACGATGTCTCAGATCGGTTACATGATGTTTGCTCTGGGAGTGTCAAATTATGGTGGTGAAGCAGGTGTTGGTTACACAGCTTCCATGTTCCATTTATTCACTCACGCGATGTTCAAAGCGCTGCTCTTCCTCGGAGCAGGTTCTGTGATTCATTATGTGCACAGCAATGAGATGAAAGATATGGGAGGTTTACGGAAATTTCTGCCTGTCACACACATTACCTTCCTGATCGCTTGTCTTGCAATAGCCGGAGTGCCTCCATTTTCAGGTTTCTTCAGTAAGGAAGAAATTCTCCTCGCCGCTTTCCACTCAAATCCCCTGATATATTGGGTGGCATTAGTAACTGCGGGAATTACGGCATTCTATATGTTCCGTCTGTATTTTTCAATCTTCTGGACTAAACCTTACGAAGATCACGGGCATGCACATCATGGTGAAGGACCTGCATCGATGTTATTTCCACTTGGTGTATTAGGATTGCTGGCGATTTCTGCAGGATGGATTCCCTTTGGAAATTTTGTTTCTTCGGATGGAAAGGCCCTCGCTTCTGAGATGCATATTTCATTCAGCATATTGCCGGTGGGACTTTCTCTCGCCGGAATTCTCATTGCTTTTGTCTTTTATAAAAAAGTATCTGCTTATCCGGATAAAGTTGCGGGCCTTTTCGGTTCCTTCTTTTCAACGGTTAAGAACAAATTTTACATCGACGAAATTTATCTCTTTATCACAAAGAAAATTATATTCAACCTGATCGGCCGACCCGCCGCATGGATTGACCGTAATATTGTGGATGGTGTGATGAATACTTTGGGCGCCGCTGCACAGGTTTTCTCGTTCTCTATTAGTGGAATGCAGTCCGGGAAAGTGCAGAACTATGCAGCCTATTTCCTTACCGGGGTTATCGGACTGGCATTGCTCTTTATTTATGTTTGGATTCATTAAGAAAAAATTATGATTCTCACGATACTCTTGCTTCTTCCTTTACTTACTGCCGCAGTTCTGGCAATTAGTAACGCGAAGGCATCCCGAACAGTAGCAATGGCAGGCTCGGGGTTGCAATTGCTTGCATCCTTGTTGCTTCTGCAAAATTACCTTGCCGAGCGTGCGTTGGGCAATACTGCTGCGTTCCTTTTTGAGTCCAGCTCGGCATGGTTTCCCGCTCTAAATATTAATTTTCATATTGGTGTTGATGGAATTTCTGTAGCCATGATTTTACTGACCTCCTTCGTGGTTTTTGCAGGAGTATTGGTTTCATGGAAAGTTGAAAAAATGACCAAAGAGTTTTTTCTCTTACTCATCATTCTCAGTGCGGGAGCTTATGGATTCTTTATTTCATTGGATTTGTTCCTGCTCTTCTTCTTCCTCGAAGTAGCGGTGATTCCCAAATATCTTCTCATTGGAATCTGGGGTAGCGGACGTAAGGAGTACAGCGCGAACAAACTTGCATTGATGCTGATGGGAGGCTCTGCTCTGGTACTTGTCGGGATGCTCGGGATGTATTTTAATTCCGGAAACAGCTTTGATATTGTCCATCTCAGTACATTTCATATTCCCTTTTATATCCAGAAAATATTCTTCCCGTTCCTCTTCATCGGTTTCGGTGTGTTCACAGCTATTTTTCCTTTTCATACCTGGGTTCCTGACGGTCACTCATCCGCGCCAACCGCGGCTTCCATGTTCCTGGCCGGAATCAGTATGAAACTTGGTGGCTACGGTTGTTTGCGTGTGGCTACTTACCTGATGCCGGAAGCAGCTCATTATTATTCAGGATACATTGTACTCGTCGCCGCGATTGCCATTATTTATGGCGCATTTGCAACGATGATGCAAACAGATTTGAAATACATCAACGCGTATTCTTCAGTAAGCCATTGTGGTTTTGTGTTGTTGGGAATTGGCATGCTGACGAAAACAGCGATTACCGGCGCAGTGCTCCAAATGGTATCACATGGCCTGATGACGGCACTCTTCTTCGCCGCGATCGGAATGTTGTATGAAAGAACACATACGCGGGCAGTAGCTGAACTTGGGGGTTTAATGAAAATGATGCCCTTTATCAGCACCGTCTTTTTTATCGCCGGTTTGTGTTCACTGGGACTTCCCGGATTCAGTGGTTTCGTAGCTGAAATGACAGTGTTCATTGGTTCCTGGCAACGTAGTGGAACGTTTTATCACATAGCCACCATCCTGGCTTGTATGTCTATCGTGGTGACTGCTGTATACATTCTGAGAGCTACAGGTCAATCGGTAATGGGTCCGGTAAAAAATGCAGGTTTCTCTAATCTGACGGATGCACATTGGAATGAAAAACTAGCGGCTGTTGTATTAATTGCAGGAATTGTCGCGATTGGAATAATGCCGTTTTGGCTCAACGACCTGGTATCCCCGGGTGCTGATGCCATCTTTAATCAATTGAGCAGAATTGCTCTTTTAAAATGAATGGAATGACAGATTTCTTGTTGTTGATGAAACATGAATTGAGTCTTGTGCTCATTCTGGTTTTTCTGCTGGTCTTAAAAATCAGGAGTAAACCAATCGTGAATTCATCCCTTATCAATGTGATGAATGTACTTTTGCTCCTCAATTTTGCCTGGGGTTGGATGATGAATGCCAACGGTGAATTGTTCGGCGGTATGTTCAGAAACTCCGCGCTCCTTGCATTTGAAAAAAATATCCTCAGTTTCGGACTGCTGATTATTTGTCTTCAATCTTCCGGCTGGCTTAAGAATCACAAACATCTTCCCGAATTCTACATGTTGATTGTCTCCACTTTGATTGGTATGTTTTTCATGCTTTCAAGTGGTAACCTGCTGATGTTTTATCTTGGATTGGAACTGTCTACCATTCCTCTTGCTGCTCTTTGTAATTTCGATCTTGAAAAACCTAACAGCAGTGAGGCGGCGATGAAGATGATCATGTCATCCGCTTTTTCTTCGGGCATTTTATTGTTTGGTATCTCCCTGTTTTATGGACTGACAGGTTCATTTTCTCTTCAATCCATCACCTATTATTTTGACGGAAATCCTTTGCAGATTCTTTCATTCCTCATGATCTTTTCCGGTTTCGCTTTTAAATTATCTGTTGTTCCTTTCCATTTGTGGACCGCGGATGTATATGAAGGCGCACCGGTGAGTGTGACATCTTACCTTTCTGTTATCTCCAAAGGGTCCATGGTATTTGTTTTCGTGTCGGTGATGTATTCAACTTTCAGAGGAATGTCTACAATCTGGTACGATGCACTGGTGGTGTTGTCGATCATTACCATGGTGGTGGGAAATCTTTTCGCGCTGAGACAAAACAACATGAAACGATTTCTGGCTTTTAGTTCAATAGCCCAGATCGGTTATATTCTCATTGGGATATCAGGAAGTTCAGATGCAGGGATGGCTTCGTCCATTTATTTTATTCTGATTTATATCTTCTCCAACCTTGGAGCATTCGGAGTAATTTCTCTGATCTCTTCTGAAACAGGAAGAGAATCTGTAGATGATTTCAAAGGATTGTACAAAACCAATCCGATGCTTAGCTGGGTTTTGGCTTTGTCACTCTTTTCATTGGCAGGTATACCGCCAACAGCGGGATTTTTCGGAAAAATATTCTTACTTACTGCGGGTGCTGCGAAAGGAAACTATTTGCTGATTACCATTGCCGCGTTGAACATGATCATTTCGCTCTATTATTACCTCAGGGTAATCCGGGCGATATTTATGGATACCAATGAAAATCCCGTTCGTCTTGTGCAGGGAGACTGGAGTTACAAAGCTGCATTGATTATTTGTGTCGCAGGGATACTGATTACCGGTTTCACGACAGGATTGTACGAGTATATACTTTCTCTGAGCAATGGTCTCTGATCTAAGAGACTCTCGGAAAAATTTGAATGCAATAATGTAATTTGTTTTAAAATGGCCATTAACCAAAACCATTTATTTGAGGATCTTGACGGTGTGAAATGTTCCATCGTTGAAAAGAATGCCGCTCAGTCAAGGGTTGATTTTTTGAAGCCATTGCTTGAATACAACGGTTACCAGGTTGTCGTTGTTAAAAGTCCGCCTCCAAAAGGGGCTCCGGCTCCTGATCCTGATAAGCCGGTCAGTGCAGGTCCTGAAACCTTTACCATAGGAGTAACAGACGTCAGGTTTAATCCCACAAATGCCGTATTTGGGAGGCTTTTAAGGACGTCGCAAGGACAAGTGGTGACTTTGGCTTATTGGCAACAAAAAGAGGCTGTATCGAACCCTGATATCCCGTATTACGAACACCCCTGATCGGATTGATGGGGATTTTTGCTTTGGTAAAATTCAGAAGCTTAGATGGGGAGTTTTTTAGCAATAGCCGGTAAAACGGATGTTGTTTTTCCAGTTGATATGAATCGAAAAGAGATCAGGATGCCAAGCCGCGGAGATCTTCAACGGTAAAAGGTTTCCGAAGTACCTTATGGATTAATTTATTTTTGCCGGCTGATTGCCGGATCTCGTCGGTAATTTCTGTAGAATACAATATGAACTTTGGCGGATTACTTTTCGGAACCAATGCTTCAATTTTTTCGATGAATTCAAATCCGTCCATCTCAGGCATCCGAATATCTATAAAAAAAAGTTCCGGCCAGTCAATTTGTTGTTTAGTCCTGCTCTCTAATTCCTGCAATGCATCTTTGCCGGTTTTGTATGTTAAAACAGTGTTCGCGAATTTCGCCGCTTCAATTATTTTTTTTGAAATGAACAGGTCAACATCGGTATCATCAATGATCACGATTTGATTGTACGGACTGTTGAAGCTCATAAAATGAATATTAGGAGGCAGCTGATTGTCGCGGTTGATATCTTAGAATATCTGCGATTTGGTCGAATTCAAGCATTTTGTCCAGGTAATAATCAGCTCCCAACTCAAGACATTTTTGTCTGAGGTATTCATCCGGATGAGTCGTAAGAAGAATAATTTTTACTTCATGCTTTTGAAGACGAAGTTTTTCAAGCACATCGAGGTCATTCATGCCTGGCATTTTGATATCGAGCAGGATAAAATCCGGGTTCATGAATTCTGCCAGCGCCAAGGCTTCGTGGCCATTCTTAGCATACCCTATTGAGGTAACGAAATCGAGTTCAGATAAAAGTTCCCGGACACGCAGTGCCAAATCAGAGGAACCTTCAGCGACCAGAACTTTTAGGGGGCTCTTTAACATATAGTTTTATAGCAACAAAAAAGCAAAAAAGTTACCCCGAATGCATAGGGTAAGATGGCATAAAGCTGTCAAAGGATATTCCAATCCACTGTCACATTCAATACTACAAAATTTGCATTCTAACCCCTGGGGGTAGAAGCAATGAAATTGATCATGTGGAAATAATGTTGTTGGAAATAGCGTAATGCGTCAACTCAGCATTGGTACGCATGTTCATTTTTTCCAGAATCCTGGCGCGATAAGTACTGATGGTATTCACGCTGAGAGAAAGCGATTCCGCGATTTCAGAAACTGTTTTACCTGAAGAAATCATTTTAAGAACGTAAAACTCCCGGTCGGAGAGTGATTGATGCGGCATTTCATACTCCTGTACATGGCCTCCAATCGCCTCGGCAAGTTTTTCAGCGAGTGAATGTGTGATGTACCTTCTGCCTTTCAAAACCTGTCGTACTGCCTGTACAAGTTCCTCCGGAGCGGCCTCCTTTGTAATATATCCTTGTGCTCCGGCTTTCAACACGCGAATGGCATATTGATCTTCGGGATGTATACTCAGAATGATTACAGGTGTTGCAGGCAATTCGGATTTTAATTGTTTCAGCGTATCCATTCCGCTTCTGCCCGGCATGGACAGATCGCTGATGATGATGTCCGCGTTAAAAGTTCTGGCCTTCCTCAGCAATTCCAGTCCGTCTGCTGCTTCTTCGAAATTCGCCTCCGGAAATTCTTCCTGTAAAATTTGTTTTAAGCCCTTACGAACAATACTATGATCATCTGCGAGAAGTATTTTTATCATATTAAGATGCTTGATAGATTTAATCAATGTCAAATGGTGTAGTCAATTTGACTGTGGTTCCTATACCCGGTTCGCTGGATATTGTCAGGTGACCCTTCAGCGATGTAGCCCGTTCACGCATACCAATCAGGCCAAGGTTAGGCAGTTGTTGTCGTTCAGTATCCTTAAAACCGATGCCATCATCTTTGATCACGAGAACCAGTGAGCTCTCTTCAAGAGAAAGAGAGGATAGCACTTTGGCCGCGGAAGCGTGTCTGGCAACATTTGTCAGCGATTCCTGAAAGATACGGAATATACCGGTGGCAAGATCCTGATTGTATTTTTGATCAACTAATTCTGTACTGAAATTACATTGTATTCCGGTACGTTTACTGAATTCCTGACTTTGCCACTGCAAAGCGGCAATCAATCCGAGATCATCCAGGATTCCGGGCCGGAGTTCTGTCGCGATCCTTCTGACGGTTCTCACTGTTTCATCAATCAGATGCATTACTTCGTTGGCTTTCGATTTCAAAGATGGATCAACAGGTTGCATTTTTTTTGTCAGCCAGGAGATATCCATCTTTAAACCGGTTAGTTGTTGTCCCAGTTCATCGTGAATTTCTCTGGCGATGAAAGTTCTCTCTTCTTCCCTGATTTTTTCAAGATGGGCTGACAATTTCCGTAGTTGGTTGTTGGAATGTAAAAGTGCTTCTTCCGCAATCACTTTTTCAGTAACATCATTGGCAAGTACCAGAAGAGCAACCTGATTGTCTAGATGAATTTCATGCGTGATAATTTCTACATCAATCAGAGATCCGTCTTTCTTGCAATGTTTCCAAACTCCCGGATTTTTCACATCAGCAATTGGTTTATCAACGCATTTCAATAACCTGTCCCTGTCTTCAGGTGTCAATAAGTCGATGGTTCCGAATTGAAGAAATTCCTCTCTTGAATAACCATACTTCTTTATCGCTGATTCATTAACGTCAAGTATTTTTGTGCTAGGCCAAACGACCATCCACATCGGGAGCGGATTGTTTTCAAATAAAAGTTTGTACTTATGTTCCGAATAAGCCCTTCGTATTTCCGCGTTCCGCACATCCGTCCGGTCTTTCATGATGATTGTAACACCATCCGGTGAAGGATAAATGCTTTTGTAAAACCATTTTTCGAGCGGTGCGAAATATTCTTCTACTTCAATATTTTTCTGGGTTTCCATAGCCAGAATATCCGCTTTGAACAAAGGATGATTTTCAACACCCGGAAAAACATCCCAGATTATTTTTCCGATCAGATCAACGGACTTGATGCCCAGCATTTCCTCTGCCTGCTTGTTCAGCATTGAAAACCTCCATTCTGTATCAAAGGCAATGAACCCATCGGTCATTCGTTCAAGTGTTTGCTTGATATTGTCAGTCTTTTCGAGAACCTTCAGGGATAATTCTTTGTTGAATTGTTTTAGTTGTGTTTCGTATAACTTTTGTGAAGTAATATCCTGGTTGATGGATACATATCCCGACAATACGCCATTGGGCTGACGAATAGGGGTAAGGGAGCTCAATACATCGATATAAGTTCCGTCTTTTCTTCTTTGGGATAATTCACCTTGCCAATGACCATTTTCGCAAACCTGTTGAACAATCGCGTCAATCTTTTCACGATTCAAAATAGCTTGCATGAATTCTGTTCCGGTTTTATCAATCACCTCAGCCGCGGCATAACCATACATGTTTTCTGCACCCTTATTCCAGCTTTTGATAACCATATTGGCATCAGCAGAAAATATCGCGTCACTGGATTGTTGAATAATGCTGGTCAGGTATTCCAGCCGGCTATCATTTCTTTTGCTGTCTGTAATGTCCAACAATATGGAACGACTGTACAGGAATTCACCGTTCTCATTTGTCACAGCCGTCGCATCCAATCGAACCATGAAATTACTTCCGTCTTTTCTGAGCAATTCAAATTCCAGATTCGATATAGCTTTGTTGCTCAGGAAATCAGGGAATTTACTTTCAAAAATACCTTTGTATTCCGGAGCCAATATGTCCGAAAATTTTTTTCGGCCTATCAATTCTTCACGCTGGTAGCCCAGCCAGCCCAACTCCGTTTGATTAATAGAAACAAAATAACCATTCATATCTATTGAATGATATCCGCAAGGCGCATGATTGTAAAAATCGACATATTGTAAGTCTTCATGATCCCTGGTTTTTTCAGTTTGTTTTTTATTCAGAATATACTTCCGGGTTATTTGGAAAATTGAATAACTCAAACTGAACAGTAAAAGAAAGATGCCAATATTTAAGAAATTGATTTGCGCCATAAACGATCAAATTGAGGAGTAGAAAATAATTTCCTCCTGTTTGAAACCTTGTTTTAAAAGATGTGAAAAAGTATAAATAAATATAACACTGTTTTCATTGGTTAATAAATTGAAGGTTATTAACACTATGCGTGAAAAAGGCTAAAAAACACTAAAAACTAACTTTTTTCTGGCGTCCAGTACCCGGTTCTGATTTGGGGCTATTCTTGCGTTTTCCATACTGAAAATAGTATGAAAACTTAGTTTCTTCATTGATGAATCTCACAAAGTCCTCTGAGTTTGATCATGTAGCGAATTCTCTACTTCTCAATACATTTGAGGCATAAATAAAAACAATTAGACCATGAAAAAAACAGTGCTCTCTCTCTCTATTAAAACCCTGAAAATGTCCATTGCAGCTCTCCCGGTGCTGTTCATTATTACCACCTTTCAGGGTTGTTCTTCCAATACCAATGAATCTACCGATGCAAATAGCGGCGGCGGCAACATGATGAAAGATGCCG
Source organism: Bacteroidota bacterium (assembly GCA_016720935.1). Classification (NCBI taxonomy): domain Bacteria; kingdom Pseudomonadati; phylum Bacteroidota; species Bacteroidota bacterium. The sequence continues at coordinate 745,224 of JADKJP010000007.1, read as the reverse complement.
AAGAAATGAAAGATGACGGTAAAGGAATCGGTCCTGTTAAATCAGTGGAAATTCCGGCAACTATTGACGTAGCGATGGCTGAAAGTGGTCAGAAGCTTTTCGAAGCGAAATGTACCGCCTGTCACAAATTCGCAGCTGAGAAATATGTCGGTCCCGGACTCCTGGGTGTTACAAAGCGCCGTAAACCAGAGTGGATCATGAACATGATGTTGAATCCGGCTGAAATGACTCAGAAGGATCCAACAGCCAAAGAATTACTCGCAACCCATCTCACTCAAATGACCAATCAAAATGTCACTGAAGCTGATGCCAGAAGTATTTATGAATACTTCCGCAAAATGGATGGCGCTTCCAACTAAATGAAACATTAACATAAAAACCAGGAGGATTTATTATGAAACAATCATTTAAAATGTTGTTTATTCTTTCAGCTGCCTTGGCCATTGGTGTCCTTGCCGGTTGCGGAGGTAAACAGGAAAAAAAGCAGGTAAATGTAGGTGATGCACCTGCCAAAGTCTATGTGGCACCGGGTAAACTCGACAAATATTACGAGTTCCTTTCCGGTGGATTTAGCGGTCAGGTTAGCGTTTACGGATTGCCTTCCTGCCGACTCTTGAAAGTTATACCTGTATTCGCTCTCAATGCGGAGAATGGTTATGGCTTTACAGAAGAATCGAAAGAAATGCTGAACTCTACGCATGGTTATATTCCATGGGACGATTCACACCACCCTGAACTTTCTATGACCGATGGAAAGCCGGATGGAAAATGGTTGTTCATCAATTCAAACAATACTCCACGTATTGCAAGGATCAATTTGTCGACCTTCCGTACAGAGGAAATCATCGAGATCCCGAACAGCGGCGGTTGTCACGCTTCACCATTTACTACTGAAAATACAGAATACGTTGTTGGCGCAACACGTTTTAGTGTGCCAATTACCGGCAATAAAGATGTTCCTATCAATTCCTACAAAGAGAATTTTAAAGGAACAATCACTTTTGTAAAAGTGGATAAAGAAACCGGAAACATGGGAATCGGATTCCAGATTCTTATGCCTGGCTTCGACTACGATTTGTCCCATTGCGGTAAAGGTCCCTCATCCGGCTGGTTCTTTTTCTCCTGCTACAATACTGAACAAGCACATACTTTGTTAGAAGCGAATGCAAGTCAGAATGACAAAGACTTCATGGTTGCCTTGAACTGGAAAAAAGCTGAAGAATACATTGCAGCTGGCAAAGCGAAAGATTTTCCATGCAAATATTATCACAATAAACTGGATGAGAAATCCCACATGACAACTTCCCAGGTTATGGAAGGTGTGAAAATGCTGGATCCGAAAGATTGCCCGGGCCTTGTCTACCTGATGCCTTGTCCGAAATCTCCACATGGCGCCGACGTTGATCCATCCGGTGAATACATTGTTGGTGGTGGTAAACTCGCTACAGTTATTCCTGTTTTCGGATTTTCAAAAATCCAAAAAGCGATCGAAGCCAAAGATTTTATCGGTGATGTTGATGGAATTCCAATCCTGAAATACGAAAGTGTCATGGCAGGTGAAGTTCAAAAACCAGGTCTTGGCCCGCTGCACACTGAATTTGACGGTAAAGGCTTTGCATATACTTCCTTCTTCGTTTCTTCAGAAGTTGTGAAATGGAAACTGGGAACATGGGAAGTAGTGGATCGTATTCCTACTTACTATTCCATCGGTCACTTGTCAATTCCCGGTGGCGACTCAAAAAGCCCATGGCCCGAATATTTGTTAGCCATGAACAAAACCACCAAAGACCGTTACCTGCTTACAGGTCCTGAATTGAACCAAAGTGCACAATTGATCGATATCACCGGTGAGAAAATGCGTATGCTCTACGACTTCCCAACAGTTGGTGAACCACACTATGCACAGGGAATTACAGCTGATTTGATAATGAATCACCAGGTTAAAGTATTCAAACTGGAAGAGAACAAACACCCTTATGCGTGTATTAACGAAAAAGATGCAAGGGTTGAACGCAAAGGAAATGAGGTGCATGTATACATGACTTCTGTAAGATCTCACTTTGTTCCTGATAATATCGAAGGTGTTAAAGTCGGTGATGTGGTGTACTTCCACGTGACCAACCTTGAACAGGATTGGGATACTCCTCACGGCTTCGCGATCAAAGGGTCCACAAGTTCTGAATTGTTAATCATGCCTGGGGAGACACAAACTTTGAAGTTTACTCCAAAAGAAGCGGACATCTACCCGTTCTATTGTACGGATTTCTGTTCCGCGCTTCACCAGGAAATGCAAGGATACATGCGAGTTTCACCTGCCAACTCGAATGTGGCGCTTAGTTTTTCGACAGGTAAATAATAGGAGAGAGAGTGAAAAGGGGAGGTATTTATATCTCCCCTTTCGCTTTTTATAGACCTTACATAGCTGAATTTTCAATGTGAATTCGCATGTATAAGATACTTTTTCGCATCTTTTATCTTGATAGCTGTCAAGTCTTGTTCTGATACCCATCATTCTGAAATAAAAACACAATATCTACCTTTAACAAGGATTGTAAATCAATAACCCAATTATGAAAAAATTATCTTCCGTCCTGATTGTTGTAGCGTGTCTGGCTATGGTTTTCAGTCTTTTTGTTCCGCTTTGGACAGTCGATCTTGAAGCTCCCCAATATCCGGAAGGTTTAACTTTACAGATCTGGCTGAATCAGTTAAGCGGCGACGTAGAAACAATTAGTGGATTGAATCATTATATCGGAATGAAAAAAATCAGTGTTGAGATGTTTCCCGAATTCAGTTATATGCGAACAGTTGTGATCGCTGTAATTATTTCCGGATTGATAGTTTCAATCTTGAGAAAGAAATGGTTGTTTGCGATTTGGTTCGCTGCTTTCTTTGCCATCGCGGCATTGGGCATCTATGACTTTTGGAGCTGGGAATACGATTACGGTCACAACCTTGATCCTCGTGCAGCAATAAAGATTCCTGACATGTATTATCAACCACCACTTATTGGTTGCAAACAATTGCTTAATTTTAATGCATGCTCATTTCCTGCTACTGGTGGATGGGTTATTATTATAGCCGGAACAACTTCATTTCTTGTCTTTGCTTATGAAATGTTCCTGAATAAAAAGAAAGCGTAATGCAACGTCAATAAATTCATATGCTCAACCGAATCATTGTGGCGAACATCTTTATTTTCCTTCTATTAATGTTGAATAGCTGTCAGACAGATCCTGAACCCATTCACTACGGATCAGATGCATGTTCTATGTGTAAGATGATAATTGTCGATACCCATTTTGGCAGCGAACTCATTTCGTCGAAAGGGAAAATTTATAAATTCGATTCTATCGAATGTTTGGTTCGTTACCTGAAAAAAAATGATGCTTCAAATACCTATAACAATCGTTTGCTTGTAACAGATCATTCCCGTCCGAACACATTTGTGGAAGCACAATCCGCATCTTATCTTCATTCCGAAAAATTACCAAGTCCGATGGGTGAATCTCTTAGTGCTTTTGAAAGCAAAGATTCTTTACAAGCTTACTTCAACCGTTTTGGAGGTGAGCAGCTGACTTGGGAAGATGTTCGCGTGAGGGTGAAATAATTTCTCTTTAAAAATAGTCTGTGTTAAGAATTCTCGTCCTGTTATTTATGATCATGGGTGTCTCCGTTTATGGAGAAGAAATTACCGTGGGCACGGGCGGACGTTTTCATTCTATTCGTGAAGCATTGCAAATTGCAAAAGAAGGCGATGTAATTAATGTTCATGCAGGAGTCTACAAGGAAGGCGAACTTGTCATCACCAAAAGTGTAAGCATTAAAGGAAGCAAAGAATCCATTCTCGATGGTGAACACAAAACATCTGTTCTGGTTGTCAGGGCAAACGGAGTGTACATTCAAGGACTAACCATCCGGAACTCAGGTTATAGTGATTTGCATGAGCTTTCTGGTATCCGGCTTGAAAATGTTTCCCGCTGCAGGATAGAAGGAAATTATTTCTATGACAATTATTTTGGAATCTATCTCGCCAATTCACGCCATTGTAAAATTTTGCACAATCGTGTTGAAGGACTGGCAAAAACAGAAACCAGTTCAGGTAACGGAATTCATCTCTGGAAAAGTGAATACAATCTTTTAATTGGTAATCATGTAAGCGGCCACAGGGATGGCATTTATTTTGAATTCGTAAAACACAGCGCCATCATCAGCAATCTGAGCGAACTAAATCTGCGTTATGGTTTGCATTTTATGTTTTCCGATGATGACTCCTATCGTTTTAATATCTTTCGCAACAACGGTTCCGGAGTGGCAGTGATGTACACACGTCGCGTCACCATGGATCACAATCGTTTTGAACACAACTGGGGAAGTGCGGCATACGGACTTCTCCTCAAAGAAATCAGCTATAGCCGGATCAACAACAATACATTTTCCATGAATACAACCGGCCTGTACATGGAAGGCTCCAATCAAACCGTGGTGGAGAACAATGATTTTATTCGCAATGGCTGGGGTTTACGCATACTTGGCGATTGCTTTGATGATTCCGTACGATTCAATAATTTTAAAGGAAATACATTTGAAGTCGCGACAAACGCGATTCGAAGCATGAATGTCTTTTACAGAAATTACTGGGATCAGTACCGTGGTTACGATCTGAATCACGATCAGGTTGGAGATATTCCTTATCATCCTGTTAGTTTGTATTCAAAAATTACGGAGGAATCACCGTTCACACTGATGTTATTGCACAGCTTCTTTATCGACCTCATGGATCAGGCGGAAAAAGTAGTTCCTACGATTACTCCTGAGGCTTTTAAAGACGAATTTCCACTCATGAAACCCCTGATCAATGATACATATTGAAAATCTGGTAAAATCATTTGGCAAGCTGGCGGTGCTAAAAAATGTCAGTCTTGATTTCCCTGCCGGAGAAGTGGTCGCTTTGATCGGTCCGAATGGTTCAGGCAAAACAACACTCATCAAATCTATACTCGGACTCGTTGTTCCCGATGGTGGTACTCTTACTTTAGACGGACAAAATATTCTTCAAGGCTGGGAATACCGTTCACAAATAGGTTATATGCCACAGATCGGGCGGTATCCTGAACAAATGAAAATCCGCCAGGTTTTTGAAATGATGAAAGATTTGCGTTCCTCAGTAAAATCCCTCGATGAAGAACTCATCGCGGATTTCGGATTGCAGGGGATGATGGAGAAACGTATGGGAACATTGTCGGGAGGAACAAGACAAAAGGTAAGCGCTGCGCTCGCGTTTATGTTTCAGCCCAAACTCTATATCCTCGACGAACCTACGGCAGGACTGGATCCCGTTGCTTCCGAACATCTGAAAAACAAAATTCTGAAACAGAAAAAACAAGGATCATTAACACTGGTAACTTCTCACAACATGAGTGAAGTGGAAGAACTCGCGGATCGTGTGGTTTTCCTGGTGGATGGTGTTGTTAAGTTCAATCTCACCATTTCTGAATTGCTGGAAGGAACAGGTGAAAGTAAACTCGGAAAAGCGCTGGCAAAACGAATGGAAGGGGAGGTATATGCGTAAAGTTCTGAAATATGTTATTTACGATGTGCTGCGAAGTAAAATGGTGCTCGTATACACGATCCTGCTTTTCGCGCTCTGCAGCGGTTTGTATTACCTCGGCTCCGGTGATTCCAAAACGACAGTGAGTTTATTGCACATCATTCTCCTGGTTGTTCCCTTGATGAGCATTGTTTTCGGAACGATTCATTATTACAATTCGAGAGAATTTATTGAATTGCTGATGGCTCAGCCCATTCGGAGAAGAAGAATTCTACTTGGAGAATACCTCGGATTGAGTTGTTCACTTGCCACGGCCCTGATCATTGGTTTGGGTGTGCCCATCCTCATGTGGGACATCAACGAAACATCGCTTTATCTTCTGATTGTCGGGGTCTTGCTTACATTTATTTTCACCGCGCTTGCATTCCTTGCTTCGGTGAGAAGTACCGACAAAGCCCGTGGTATCGGAACTGCTTTGCTGATGTGGTTTTATTTTTCAGTTCTCTACGATGGAATTGTACTCTGGATTCTGTCCTCATTCAGTGATTACCCGCTTGAAAAACCTGTTTTGGCACTCACAGCTTTAAATCCTATCGACCTCGGACGAGTACTTGTATTATTGAAACTCGATACTTCAGCATTGATGGGTTATACCGGTGCCTTGTATCAGAAATTCTTTGGCTCCGGAGCTGGAATCGCATACTCCTTTATTTTGTTGATCATTTGGATGATTGTTCCATTGCTCTGGTCGGTAAGAGTGTTCTCGAAGAAGGATATGTGACTATAAATTTCTTTATTCATTGTGATTTAATTGTCAACCAATTTTTATTACCTTTATTAATAACGCCTTTGTTATAACTGTGAGTTTTATCAATAAGATTAAATAATTCTAGATATGAAATTTGACAGAAATGATAAGGGATTATATCTCATTTTTCTTTTGATACTTGGAGTCTTTGGAAATATGGCTGGGCAAACATTCGATAAATTTCGTTTTGCAGTAACTCAAGGAGGATATCCATTTCTTCCTATGACAAAGGATCTTAACGGTAATATTTTTGTTGCTTCAAATGCATGGGGACCTTTGTACATTGATTATCTGGGATATTCAACATCATATGCTAACGATTATGATATAATTGTAAAATTTAATTCAGATATGCAAGTTGTCTGGCTTAAACAACTCCAATGTGATGCATCATTTGGAACAGATCAATTCAATTGTATAGCAACAGATGAAGATGGCAATCTTTATGTAGGTGTCGGTTTATCTGGAAGTGATTTGTCAATTGATCAGGATACCTCTTTAAATATTGCAACTGTTTATCATATACTTAAATTTAATAGCGCCGGAAAATTCATTCAAATAAAACCTTATAACGGTCCGTTTTCATTTGTTTGTATTAAGAATAGTCTTTATGTTTCATCAGAACATTTTGTTGAAAAACTTGATCAAAATTTAAATCAGGTTTGGATGAAATCAATAGACGCGTGTGTCACCTTTAGTGAACATCCTTATTTTCAGAATATAAGTTACAATAATTCTGCAGAATTATGTCTGAATGGGATTGAAAATACTAATTTTTGCGGTACTCCCATTCATTTTGACACAGTTCAGGCAATTTTATCACCAGGTTTGGCTAATGAAGTAGTTACCATAAAAATGGATACTAACGGAATAGCATTTTGGATGAAAGCTTGGGGAGGACTTACAAATGCTCAAAAGCAAGTGGTAGAATCCGCGATTGGAGATGATGGTACTATTTATATTGCAATCGAAGATATTGGTATAAATATTTTTGGAAGTGATACAATGTAGAATCCATTTACAACAAATTTAAACTATTCAGCAATTCTGAAATACAACAGTAGTGGTGTTGAGAAAAGTGCTTTGCCGATTTCATCTGCATCTTTTTCCGCCATGAAATCGATTAAAAGTTTGATATTGGATCATGATCAGAATTTATTATTTTCAGGTTTCGTTCTCGATTCTGGAAGAGCAGGAGTGCAATCACTTCTTGGCGGTGAATATCTGGTTAAGTATGACAGTCTCTTTCATATGCAATGGGTAAAATACATTTCCGGAAATAATACCATGATTATTTCTGATTCTCTGGATGGCTATACAATAGGCGGTTTTCATCGGGACACCACTTTTGATTGTTATCTATCAACAGGAATTGGCTTTTATCTTGCTCACTTAAATAACAGTACAATCGGCCCCGTTCAAAGTACTTTCAATTATACTATTCAGAATGATACTATTGTATTTCAAAATCTTTCTCAAAATGCAGAGTATTATTACTGGGATTTTGGCGATGGTTCCAGTTCTAATGACATTAATCCAGTTCACATCTACTCAAATGCTGGGAATTATATTGTATCCTTGATAGTTTTCAGAGGAGAATGCACTGATTCATCTTTTATGACAATATCACTTGTATCAACTGATGAAATTCAAAAGAGGAAACTGGTTATTTCCCCTTCTCCAGCATCAAAAATTATTCACTTGACAAATTTGAATGATCTAAGTTATTATCAAATAGTGATTGTGGATTTATATGGAAGGGTGATTTGGGATATGAATAAAGAAAATCATAGTTCAACAGGTGGGATTATTAATTTGGACATCAGCAATTTTCCCTCTGGAATGTATGTTCTTCGAATTAATTCTGATTTTAAAAATGTTGTCGAAGAGAAAATAATTGTTTTGAATTGATGTTTTATGATAAAGTTTATTCTTCTGAATGATTGTTCCATTGCTCTGGTCAGTAAGAGTGTTCTCCAAAAAGGACATGTAAACATGAAAAATTGAAATAAAACACAAGATGAAAAATGTCAGCCTTCTGTTTTTGTTTGCATCTATCGCTGTTTCCTGCTCAAGGCCTGTCGAAACAGGTGGAGTGGACAACCCCCAAAGCCTGGAAATTACTTCTTATACTAAAGAAACCTATTTGCCTTTTTTAACAGAACTGCACCAGATCGAATGCGACTATTCTGAAATTCATCAGTCCTATTCTGGAGATTCTGCCTTATACGCTTTTCGTGCTTCCGCTTTTCATAAACTCATCATGGAACCCGATCGAAGAATTCTTGCCCGCTACGAAGATCTCTGTCAGAAAATCGCGAGCATTGAATACCAGATTGCCGGAAATGAAAAAGATGAATATTTGAAGGAGAAGAGTAGGGTGTATGAAGCGGGATGTAAGTAATAATTTAATTCAAAAAAACATTTCGAGTTTTGCTTTTCTCAATTGTAACCTGATAAGAATAATTAAAGTCTTTATTCAAGTCAGATAGTTCTTAAAACAAAAAAAGCGGCCATCAGCCGCTTTTTTTGTTTTAAGAAATCGATTTGGTAATTACTCCAGAATCGTAAACTCAACTCGCCTGTTACGCTGACGTCCCTCGGCTGTTTTATTGTCGGCAACCGGTGACATTTCACCATAACCTTTGCTGACAATACGAGTAGCATCAATGCCTTTGTCACTGAGATATTTCTTCACAGCTTCAGCACGACGTTGCGAGAGTTTCAGATTGGATGCATCGGAACCGACATTATCAGTATGTCCTTCAATCAACAAACGGAAAGTCGGCTTTTTCTTCATCAATGCGGCAAGTTCATCCAGCGAACTAAAGCTGCTGCTGCGGATTACCGCTTTGCCGGTTTCGAATTCGAGATTTTTGAAGACTTTATTAATGACTTCCTGCTCCTGTACCGTCAGAACCGCTTTCACAGGCTCTTTCGGAACGATCACTTCTTTCTTGATAATCGGACAACCATTGTTGCTGGTTGGTCCTGGCACAAGTACACAACTGTCTTGTGAATCCATCACACCGTCGTTATCTGTATCCGGACAACCATTGAAGATCCGCTGACCTTTTACGGTTACACAGCTGTCTTCAGGATCAGGGATACTGTCTCCATCTGTATCCGGACAACCAAGGAATTCAATGAGTCCCGGAGTAGTCGGGCAATTATCAAGTGAATCAACTACACCGTCATTGTCGGAGTCAGGACAACCATTGAATTGTTTCAGACCCGGAACATCCGGACAACGGTCAAGATAATCCGCGATTCCATCGTGGTCTCTGTCAGGACAACCTTTCAGATCAATCAATCCAGGTACATCCGGACAATCATCACGAACATCAGGAACTTTATCTTTATCACGGTCACGCAATGGTCGGCCAAAGATCAGGTTAATCCCAAAATGCACATGCGTATTGTGATGATCAAGCGGTGAAATCAAACCGAGCACATTGTCAGATACTATATACAATTGAACCGGTCCTGCGCTTGTAGACATTCCCAAACCTATGTTATCAAAAGTATGATTGATGTAGGAATAGGATGCTGCTACAGAAAGATGTCTTCCAACCATACGATTGTAGGAAAGAGTAACGGTAGGTTGGATAGTCTTTTTGAAAAATTCTGCATGCACCAGCGCGCCTGCAAAACTCTTATCGTCGATCGTATAATTTGAACTCAGATTTACCTGTGTTGGGAGATTTGTTTTGTAACTATCATGTGTTTCTTTTGCTTTAAAAACTCTTCCCAAAGAATCCAATGCTTCCTGAACGTTGGCTGAAGTATCATTGAGGAAGTTCTTTAAATCTACGCCATTAAAATCATACTGACCTGCGTCTGTCCGATAGTTGCGTACATCGCTTTTCCATTTGATAAAACCAAGATCCAGAACACTCGCGCTGAAGGACCATGTTTCATTCGGTTTGTAAGTGCCGCCCAAATCAATCGCGAAGCCTCTGTTTTTTCGGTGAAACAAATAATCTCTGATATTCGATGAAGCGGATTTTGCTGTTCCGTCACTGAACTGATCATAGCCGTCTTCAGAATTAACCGGTCCGGATGTATTGATCACAATATTGGTAGGAACCTGCAAATGATAATCCTCTTCCGCAGTCACCAATCCCAGATCACCGGTAGTGCTGGAGAAATTTTCCAGTCCGTACAAATATTTCAATCTTCCGCCAACGGTCCATTGGTCATTGAGTTCCGTCGCCAAACCAAGACCGTATTCGCGATAATGTGTAGCATCAAATCCTGTTTTGCTGAAATCAATCGTCTGTCCTACAAAAGGTCCATTCCCTTTGTGAATCAGTTCCAGTAATTCTTTTGCGTATGCAAAACGAAATGCGACATGCTCGGTGATATTTCCTGTGATGTAAAATTTATTCAGGCTGATACCCAGGGAGAGATAATCTACCTGAAGATCTGTTTTCAGGAAATTGGTTTTCTTGAGTTGATTGAGCGCATTGTTGACATCAATCTGAACAGAGTCATCAGAACGTACTTTGTAAAAATCATGATACACAAATGCGTTATGACTGAACAGAAAGTACGTCGACGAAATAAGCGGAATACCGACATAATATTTATTGACCGGCATCAATGACGGATTCACCCGGATCGACTGACCAATTGTATTCATGTTATACAATGTCAGATCCTGCTGGGCGTTTGCGGCAAAGGATAAAGTCAGGAATGCCGCAATCTGGAAGAATATTTTTGTGAATTTGTTTTTCATAAGGTCAGATTAAAAGGTTGAACAATTAATTGGATTGAAAACTAAGCTGTGCACGTACTCCAATCCTGACATTCAACTTGTAATCAGAATAAATCTGTACCTGTTGTGTAGGAGAATCTTTGGTGTCAACTACACTTCGTATGATCAGGTATTTTGCTTTAAAAATATGTTCAAGGCGAGTGCGGTTAAATGGCTCGTCTTTTCTTTTGTGTACAGGAGAAATAACAACACCATTCGCGTCCAGTGGCCCTGACTCCACAAGCAAATCAGATGCGTCTGTTAACATCGAGTCGAGTGGGGGGTGTCCGGCAAATAATGTATCATAGAAATAAACTTGCGTATAAGCTTTGGCCGGAAAACCATTTACAATATTGATTCGGAATACCGCTGATTGTACCTGTTCAATATTCTCCAGAGTGAATGGTGTCGTATCCTGAAGCGTAAATCCTTCAGCATATCCTTTCATTGGTAAATTCACTTCCACATCTACTTTGAAACGGCTTGAATCCTCAAGGAAATTGTATGTTGGAGTAGGTGAATTGGTCAGGGCGTTTACTGAGTAACTGATGTATCTCGGTTGCTGGTTGATGACAGTCTTTTCGTTACTGTTGGTTTGATTCAGTACAAAATTTGTCTGAACAACTTGTCCGATGCTCAATGGAACTGCAATCGGAATGGGATCCGGATAACCTGTAATTGGAATCGTACTGTTATTCGCCAGGATCGCGAAAAGAGATGTGAGGTGTGCTTCAATCGGCATCCCGTAAGAATTGGTGATGATGAATTTTACACTCGGATCATCAAAGACAATATTTCCGCTAATCTGGTTGGTAAAGACTTTTATCTTCGAGGAATCTACACTGATTGACAAAGGTCTGCTTCCGAAATTTCCGAATGCCTGTGCCACATGCAGATTTGCGAAATTGCTTTGGATATTGAAAGGTCTGTTGATACTCGGCTGTCCGTTTGTATTATACGTGAACCTTGCTGAATAGACAATCTGTAATTGGTTAGGAGTACCGGATGGTTTCAGGTTCACATGATATCCGGTGATGTCCGAACTGTCAAGCGCAATCACCGGAATTCCGTTACTGATTGAAAATGGAATATCCTTGCTGAATGAAATTCCGTTTTTTAATGCACCCGGTATGCTCACATTGAGAGAACCATCGTAAGGAATCTGTGAATTGACAGATACAATCAAAGTGCCCAGTCGTGAAACAATGGAATCCAGACTTTCTCCATTCGCGACAACAAATGGAATAGTCGAGGTAATACTCTTTGTGAACGTACCGGCTGATTGCAATGCATTGCTGTCGTTTTGATTCAACAGGATAGTAGAAAAATCACTCTGATCAATCAATGGAAGAAATTCGTAGCCATACACCGAGTAAATATTTCCTTTATAAACGAGGCTCACTTTTTTCAATGAATCAATCGTGATCGTTCCTGAATCTGTATTGTCCACAATATCATAAACAGATAAATCGGAATTGATCAGCGGAACGGCTACATCGGGATCCCATGTTGTAACGGCTATTTTATCGTACTGAAAATCTTCGCTTTTCACACAGCCTTGCCAGAATCCTGTGCCGAGTAAAATAAGAAGCACCGCGCTCAATTTTTGATTGATAGTGATTCGTTTCATGAATTATAATGGTTAGAAAGGTTAATTGAGATTATAAACGTACAAGTTTCCATCGGTACTCGCAATCAGGAGTTTGTTTTTTCCATCACCTTTTGTCATCCTGACACAAAATCTGCTGTTTCCCTTCACCGGAAACCCGCCCGGAATGGAACAATCATCTGCCAATAGGAAAAAAGTGTTTTCTTCAGGGTAAATTAGCCCGGCCCAGGTCCTTGAAACTCCGTCAAAATCAGCTTCCAGATGACAATCTTTCATTAAGGGTAAGGATTTCATGCATTCCTGTTTTCCCGGACTGGAATACAACATCAGGGAGTCTTCTGTGAGTAAAAGATAGACCGATGAATTACTGCCCGGCCATCCTTCGATACCACGGATCATTTTCAGCGATTGAATGTCGCCGAATATTGTTCCACGATTGCCTTCCAGAGTATACAACGAAACACCACTGCTGTCATAAACCATGAATTGAGCATTTGTCCCTGAATCAGCCGGCAATATTTCAAGACTCCTGATTTGCTCAGGACTCAGGCCATCGGCAATTTCTCTGGTTCGTCCTCTTGCATCCGCAAGAATGATTTTTCCTTCCGTACTTGTGACCAGGTAGAAAATCTGGTTACGCATAACTACCGGTTTGATGACATCCACAATGCCATTCAGGAATGGTTCAAACAGCCAGCTCGAAACAGGCTTGCCGCTTAAGTCATAAGCATACACCTGACCGTTTGTGCAGGCTATCAGAATTTGTTGTGTTTTCAGATTTCCATTCTGCACGACATTGCATCCGTTGCTTGCTTCTGCCGGCAATTTGATCGGAAATTTCGGAACATTATTTCCTTCCTGATCGATCAGATAGAGGCGACTGGCAGTATTGAAAAGCAATTGCTTGCTTCCATTCTTGTAATAATCCACCGGATGAATATCACTCATGATTTTTTCTTCCAAAGGTTTTTTCCAGAGAATATTTCCTTTTTCATCAATGAGATATAATGTGTTCGCGTCATCCTGAATCGCTACCGAAAAAGTTTCATCGTCGGTTTCAATAAAGGAAGGTCTCTGTGTGGCCGATGTATCAAGTTGTGTTGCAAAAAGCAGGTTCACTTCCCGCTTAGGGTTTTTGAGGAACGACAGGTTTGCCTGGCATTGGTATCCATCTTTTGCTTTGCCGATTTTCAGTATGAAAGAGGATAAATTATTCAGCGTTTCGCGATGTTCCGGCAATTGTTTCAATACATCAGCATTCAATCCCGCTTTGATGAGGTTTAGTCCTGAACCTGCATTCAGATAAAGATCCAGAAAAGATGGTTGATTAATAAGCGCAGCGCTTTGTCTGAAAGCTGCGGCATTCGAAAGTGTTTTCCCTGCTTCGATTTCATCAATCAGACTTTTCAACGCACTAGTTTGATTTGCGAAAATGACATAGCCGTTCACAATAGTGAAGGATGGATTTTGAAGACGATGAAAAGAAATTCCATAAAACAGAGAAAGGAAATCTCCTCCTTGTAAAATGCCTATCGGATGGTTTCTGTATTTCGCGGGAACTTTTAATGTACCTAATTTTCCCTGCAAACTGTTTAGTGAAAGCAATGCCAGATCCGCACGCTTTGCTTTGATTACAGCAAAGACACTGTTTTCAAATTCCGTTGTTCCGGGTTCAGTAATGGCGAAGGCAAATTCATTACCGATCCAGGAAGTAAGATCTTCTTCGATATTTGTTTTGTATTTGTTGTTGAACGCTGCAATGGCATCCATTCGCTCAGTTACAGGGTCAAAATAATTTTCATTCAAACGCAAATGATTCAGGCATTCAGCAAGATTCGATGAACCCCAGCGAAGATAGAAGGCTGTTCTCCCGGGAAGTACTTCTCCCATTTTGCTGAGAACAGGTTCCTGCTTCCTGAAAATCTGCAAACCATCACTGGTGTCAACAGTAGAAACGGATCCTGTGAGAGAAATGAAATCATTGTTTAAACCAACAGATAGCGCTTCCCAACGTGCGAGGTTGGAAACTGATTTTTGAAAACCGGTAAATGTGTTGCTCAGAAATCCGGAAAACAAATCACCGCTACCAACGTGATTGAAATAACAAATGATTCCCGATTTGTTTGAAAGTGATTTGCGTGCCTGTGTGAATCCTTTTGATTTACGAACTGAACTTCCTCCGTTCAGCTGACGTATTGCATCCTCTACAAGAAAGGATGTTTTACTCGCGAGAACCAATCCCTTTGAAACGGCAAACGCGAATGCAATACTCTCACCGGAACGGAATTCGAAAATGCTGACGTCTTCATATTCGCGTTCATCCAGTGTGTATTTCGATCCGGGAATTTCTTCCAGTAAACTGATCGCCCTTCCTTTCCTGATTTCATCCGGAAGTTTGAGTACAAATAGATAATCAAAAGCATTCGCCTTTACCTGATGAAAGGAAAGAAATAATTTCTCCTTCGTCCACAATATTCCCAGCTCCGGTTGGATCTTCGCGATGGAATCAATTTGTCGCATTTGCGTTTCAATCCTCGCGAATGAACTGTCCTTCTGGAGAATCTTCCAAAAACCGGTTTGACGGAGCTCCGTCGATGCTGCCGTTCCCGATGGACATTCAAAGATCAATGCCGCATCCGAAGGAATAGCATCCAAAGGATCGACAGAAAGAACTGGACTGCTACGGAAGAAATAATATGCGATTGCGGCGAGCAGTAAAACCACTGACGCACCAATAAGGATCAGACGCTTCATTCGGGTGAAAAAAAGTATTGTGCAAGGTAACATCTAAGCCTTCAGGAATGCGGCTTTGAAGAGGGAATTATTTACAAACTACTGTTAAAAGGTAATTCCGGTTCCGGCTTGTGCAAGCGGAAGCTGAGACGGTGAAAAGGGGATGGGCCATTTTCAAGCAAAGCCTTTCGGTGTTTTACAGTTCCATAGCCTTTATTCTGATCCCAGCCATAAACAGGAAATTCCGCATGCAATTGCTCCATATATGCATCACGATAGGTTTTGGCAAGCACCGAAGCAGCGGCAATGGAAGCGTACAACCCATCGCCTCCAATGATACACTTGTGCGGTATGCGTTTGTATTTGTGAAAACGGTTTCCGTCAATCAGCAGCAAACCTGGTTTTTTCTTCAGACCATCCAATGCTTTGTGCATCGCCAGAATCGAGGCGTTCAGGATATTGATCGTGTCAATTTCGACTGGATTGACAGAAGCGACTGACCAGGCAATAGCTTCCTTTTCAATGATCGGCCGGAGCTTGTCTCGTTTTGCTTCATTGATTTGCTTGGAGTCGTTGAGATCAGGATGAAAAAAATCTGAAGGCAAAATTACTGCAGCGGCAAAAACAGAACCTGCAAGACAACCTCTTCCGGCTTCATCACAACCCGCTTCAATCAGGTCTTGCTGAAAATATTTGTGAAGTCTGGCCGGCATGTGATTTATCCGTTTGGTCGATTAAATAGTTTTTTCAATACTTGCCCATAGCGAATCCGCGGTTTTATCCCAACTGAATGCTGATTTGCGGATTCTTCCTTTTTCTATTAATTGTATTCGTAAACCCTGATCAGCTGCAAGCTTCGTCATCCCGTCAGCGATGGAATTTTCGGAAAATGGATCCACCAATACTGCTGCGTCACCTGCTATTTCAGGCATCGAAGTGATGTTTGAGGTAATAACAGGTACATCACAACGAAATGCTTCCACAATGGGTATTCCGAATCCTTCGAAATTTGAAACATAGGTGATGGCATATGCTGCACCGGTCACTGCTATTAGTTCCGCTTCCGTGAGTCGTCCGGTGAAAACAACATCTTCCTTGAATTTCATCGCGGTATACACGCTTTCCATTTCACTCGTCCACCACCGTTTTGTCCCTGCCAGTAACAGATAAAATTTTTCCTGCGACTGCTGACGGAACAAATCAAAAGCACGCATCAGGTTGGCGATATTTTTTCGCTGATGAAGAGCGCCGGTAAAAAGAAAGTAGGGCTTTCCTTGAGTATATTTATTTCGAACAGATGAAATCTGCTCGGTACTCAATGGAGCAAAATGTTCTCCCGCTCCATTGTAAACAACATCAATCTTTGATTCCGGTACATTGTAGGCCTTCACGATATCCTGTCTGGAATATTCCGATACTGTCGCGATCCGCGCTGCTTGTTTTGCATATTTCGGAAAATAATGACGGTAATATACCCGGTTGAAAAAGGGGAGATCCTTCGGATAATGTTCGAAATTGATATCATGAATCACTGCAAGTGTTTTCTGTCCGGATGCAAGAGACAGATAACCATCTGTCGAAAGGAATAAATCAGCTTTTATCTTTTTAAAAACACGTGGCAGGGATTGCTCAAACCAGAGATACCACAGAATCGGATGTCTGGCCGGAGGCGAAACTACAAGTGGTGTTATATTGTCAGAGAAAATAAAGGAAGGATCATAAGGCCGGTCAAACAAAAAAATGAACTCATGGCCGCTTTGTTGTCTCGTGATGCGCTTTAAGCTTTCATACGTAAAATAACCAATGCCCTCCATCTTGTCTTTCACCAGCATCCGGGCATTTACAGCGATAATCATACAGGTTAATTTGTGACGCCGAAAATACTAAACCTGTCAGGCTTCCCTGCATTTCCCACGAAAATATATCCTCAATTTCCCGAACTTTTTGACGCTCAGGTGTTGATAAATGCTGCCCGGGATAGCAGGTAACCAAAGATGCTCCCGGCAAAAAGATTATTTTTGCAGAGAATGAAATTTCCTGCCGCTGTTCCTCTCCAACAACTTGCTCAATTAACGGGTTCCCGCGTGATGGGCGATGGTTCCATGACCGTTACCGGAATCAATGAAATTCACAAGGTGGAAGCCGGTGATATCACCTTTGTGGATCATCCGAAATACTACGACAAAGCCTTGAATTCCAATGCCGGTTTTGTAATTATCAACAAAGAAGTGGATGTTCCACCAGGGAAAGCCTTGCTTTTTTCTAATGACCCTTTCACGGCATACAATACAATTGTCAAAAAGTTCAGAACCTTTACTCCAAGTGCAAATGCAGTCAGTGAAACCGCTGTTATCGGAGAAGGCACCATCATCCAACCCGGAGCATTTATCGGTCAGCATGTTGTGATCGGTAAAAATTGTATCATTCATTCCAATGTCAGTATTTACGATCACACCATCATTGGTGATGATGTAATTATTCATTCAAGTACAGTCATTGGCGCGGATGCATTCTATTTCAAAAGAAGACCGGAGGGTTATGATAAAATGATCTCCTGTGGCAGGGTAATCATTCATGATAAAGTTGAAATTGGAGCCTGCTGTACAATCGATAAAGGTGTTTCCGGTGATACCATCGTTGGCTCAGGAACAAAAATGGATAATATGGTCCATGTAGGTCATGACACAGTGATCGGAAAAAATTGCCTCTTCGCCGGACAGGTCGGCATTGCAGGTGTTGTGACCATCGAAGACGATGTAATCCTTTGGGGACAAGTTGGAGTGCAGAAAGATCTCACTATTGGAAAAGGCGCTGTCGTCCTCGGAAAATCCGGTGTTCCAAAATCACTTGAAGGCGGTAAAACTTACTTTGGCAGCCCAACACAGGAAGCCCGTGAAAAAATGAAAGAACTTGCTTTCATCAAACAATTACCTTCCATCATTGAAAAACTGAAATCCTGATTGTCAGAGGCTGAAAAACATATCTCATCGGCTCAGGAATCTCAGGATAGCCTTGCAGTGGATCTGCATGCCAAAAAATTGCAGTTGCATTGGCTGCTGCAGATCACAAAAGCGATCAATTATAATTTTTCCACGAAACAATTGCTTGATGTGTACGAACATGTTTTGCACACGCAACTCAAGGTAGATAAACTCGCCCTCCTGATTCATGAAAATAAATGGGAGTGTGCTTTGCTCTACGGTACCGATCGCAATTTTCTGGATTTTGATCTGGATCGTATTCTCCAGGAATTGAATAAAATTCAGAATCTTGAAACGGAACAGGAATTGTGGATCAAAAATTTCGATACCATTCTTCCGGTATATCATAAAGAACAGATTCTCGCTTATGCACTTGTTGGTGGTACCTCCGGCAGTGTCATTCCAAAACGGAATGAATTACTTCCCTTCATTCATACCATTACCAACCTGATTGTTGTGGCTGTTGAAAATAACAACATCGCCAACGAAAAGATCCGACAGGCCGGTATCCGGAAAGAACTGGAACTCGCCGCGCAAATGCAGACCATGCTTTTCCCGACTACATTGCCTTCCACGGGTGATTATGTTATGCACGCGACCTATCTTCCCCATCAGGAAGTTGGAGGTGATTACTATGATTATATTCCATTGAATGAAGATGAGTTCGTTTTTTGTATGGCTGATGTCAGCGGAAAAGGAATTCCTGCCGCTTTGCTGATGTCCAACTTTCAGGCGAATCTTCATGCGCATTCACACCTGATGCACAACCTGCCGGAACTCATCAGTTTGTTGAATGCAAAAGTTTTTAAAAGCGCGAAAGGGGAGAAGTTCATCACATTTTTTATCGGCCGATACAATGTGAAAACAAAAGAACTTCACTATGTCAATGCCGGACACAATCCTCCATTCCTCATCCATGATAAAGTAGTTTACATGCTCAATGAAGGCAGCACAGGATTGGGAATGTTTGAGGAATTACCTTTTATTCATCCGGGAAAAGTTTTCATTCCGGGAAACGCGATGCTGCATTGTTACACCGATGGTATCACCGATGTCGAGAACGACAGCGGCCACGATTTTGGAATGGATCGTTTGCGTGAATTTTTAACTGCCCGTACTCAACTGAGGAATATCGAAGAACTGCATGGCCAATTAGTCGCCAACCTTTTTGCATTCAAACAATCCCGTAATTATACCGACGATATTACACTGCTTAGCTGCTTATTTAAATCTAAATAATCAGCGAGCCTGAAGAGGAAATCGCATTCAGAAAATCTTAATGGAGTAATTTTTTGTTCCCTTTCAAAGCGCCGTTTTCTGCGGCATCGGGATCTGAATGATAAACATCCAGCGAAACAATCATCGCGATAAAGGCCCAGACGGGAACAGCCAGTTTATCGGTATCCAGAAAATTATTCAAAGTCCCGTGTACAAAATATGTAACGAGTCCAAGTAAGATACCCAATAAAAGTATTTTATTCTGACTGTCATTAGAGGATGAATAAAACATGGTCGCACGGTAAAACACTGCAATGACTATGATAATCATGGCCACCATTCCCAATACTCCTTCTTCCGCCAGCGGACCGATGAATTCACTGTGCGCATTTCCCATATCCCCGGCATTGGTGGAGATAATGGTCATTTCATTCGATTTTTGAAATGGAGCATAATTGAACTGATACGTTCCCGGGCCCCAGCCAAGAAAAGGTCGCTGATCAAACATCCGCATTGCACAGTTCCAGCGATTGATACGTTCCAGGTTGGATGCATCTGTTGAGATGTTCGAAATTGACTGAAGATGTTTATTGAAATCGGTTGCCGAGTCCTGCCTGTTTTTTTCAAGCTTCATCATGATTTCTGTCTGGAATGATAGAAATAGGATGAGTACTGTTCCACTTACTGCAGCGACCGTATAAAACCGGATCTTGAATTTGTAGATAAAATAAATAGTGATCGCAATCACAAGGCTCAACCACGCGGCACGGGTATACGAAAGGATCAGTGCTGTCAGGAACAATCCCAGTGTCAGGATAGCAAAAACACGCTCCGGAAAACTTGATTCACGGTTGCGTGTAAACACAAAAATGATCGGTATGAACAAAGCGATCACCGCCGCATAAGCTGTATGGTCGTTGTAAAAAGGAGTCATGACCCAGTGTGCGGCCTTTTGTGTCCATCCGTTCTGTGCATGGTTCACAATGGTATAAATGATAACGACGGTAAGCGTAGCGGCGTAAAGCCAGACAAATTTCCGGATATTCTTCTTCTCCTTAAACAACTGTGTTCCCAGGAAGTAAAACGGAACAATAAACCAGAGTTGAGACAAAAGGTGCTTGAAGGACACCAAAGGTAAACTACTCGTCATGCAAGTGATGAACATCCAGCTGAGATGAAAGAAAATAGCCAGACTCACAGGATGCCATAAGATTCGCTTGTCAAATTTGCCCTCAAAAATAAATTTGAAAATGAAAAGCAATGTTATCCCGAACATGAGTGGTTCGGTAGGTATACTCAATGCCGGTCCGGCTGATTTGTCGTTAAGTACAATCGCTAAGGGAGTACAAAACGCGATGATGAACAATAAGCTATCGATGGAGAAAACCGCCAGGTAACCAATGCCTAGAACAATGGGAATTGCCGCAACCCAGTACATTTCTTTTGCCAGAAAAAAGATGCTGGCAGAGATAAATGTCAGGGTGATGGCATAAAACCAACGGAGTTCAATTTTATCGATCACGAATGTTTAGCTTATTTAGTTAATTCCTGTCTGGAATTAAAGATCAGCAACACCATAAAAGCAAGGAAGAGGGAAGAGCCGACACTAATCAGTACAATCAGCCAACGAATCGGGTAGGCTTTTTTGTCAGAAGGTTGAGGACGGGTAACGACGTTCGCGTATGTAAGTTTTTTGGTTACATCACGTACAGCATTTTCGTAAACCAGTTTCAGGTCGTTATATGTTCCACGTACTCTCCACAAGTGTTCGTTGAGTGCATTGAATTCACCACCTTTATCACCAAGCGCATCAAGCATCACTTTTGCTTCAGAAGCTGCACGTGGATTTCCGCCGGATAATCCTCTGAGATAGCCACGAAGAGCTTCCTTGGATTGTTCTTTGTAATCAAGGATACCATATTCAGTACGGTATTTTCTTAAGCGTTCTTCCATGGAGTCCATCTGTGCCAGTTTCTGATCCAGCTGATTCTTTGCAATCACCATTACCTCAGCGGATTTTTCTGCCTGCAATGAACGCGCCTTCACATCGAAAAAGTGAATGATAGAGTCAACCATGGCTGAAGCGACATAAGGATCTTCATCCAACACCGTAATTTCCATGGATTCGTACTCTGTCTTTTTGATGGTCACATTTTCTTCGTACATTTTTATTACATCTGTGCGAAAGTGAACATTCTTCAGCGTATCGATATCGTAATGCTTGAACAAATCAAAATCCTTGATGACTTTGTCGCGAATGTCAGAAGATTGCGCAAGCTGTAACATTTGTTCAGTTGCGCTTTCTGTACTATAGGCGATCAGGTTGGAAGGGTAGGCGAGTGCAAATGATTTGTATTTGGGTTTGATGAACCAGGGAGAAGAAAATAAAATGGATGCTCCAAGGCTGATCAGTCCGACAATGAGGAGGTGTTTTTTCCAACGAATTATTGAACGGATTAATTCAGTGGAATTGAAAAACGAATTGTTCATTGGTACTTATATAGGATTAAATTTTATACTGAACTTCTTTCAGGCGTTCAAAAGCAAGGATGATTACCAAAGAAAGCAGGAAGGCGCAGGCTACCGATACCAACAGCACCAGCCATCGTACAGGATAACATTTCTTCTCGGCTTTTATTGCCTTGTTTACAACAAATTTATGTGTCAGGTTTTGACTGGCATCCACACGCAATTTATCGTATTGTTCTTTTAACTTTCCCAATTCGGTACGCTCGAGAGTAAGTTCTTCATTCAAAGAAACACTTGCGCCTCCGTATTGTGCCAGCAGATCCAGTTTGGACTGCAGGTATTTTATTCTGGTCTCTGCTCCTTTGATTCTTCCTCTGGTGTTGATGATGGAGGTGTCATTTGCAGGCTTATACTTTTCGAGAACAGAAAGCATCGCCGTTTCATTGCTGTAAATGGAATTCGATTTCGCGTACTCCTCATTCCAGATAATACTTTGATTTTTAAAATCCATTACTCCCAATTCGCGAAGTTTCATGAGCGAATCTTCCTTGGATTTCATCGCAGCCATCTTGTCCTGGTATGCTTCTTCAACAATCGACAAAGCTGCGATCGCTCTGGATCGTTGAATCTTTGTTTTCATGGAATCCAGCAATGCGGCGATGTCATTCGCGATGTTGGCGGCCATTTCAGGATCTCTGTCAAGCACATCAATTCTCACCGACATAAATTCTGTTCGTGAAAAATTAATATTGTCCTTGTATTCCTCCATCAGGGCGGTCATCGGATATTCCTGATTCGGATTAATCTTGTAATGATCGAATAATTTATACTTGTTGATGACGGTTTCCCGGATCTCATCAGAATTTAAAATCTGAAGCATCTGTTCCGCCTGCTCTTCTTCTCCGAAAGCAAGGATGTCCTGCTTCTCTGAATTGGTTTCTTCCATAATCGCTTTACTTACCGAATTGGTCGCGGAAGGGAAGAAAACAACGGAAGATCTGAATTTTGGTGTGATGAATGCCGGACCGGAAAAAATGTATGCCGCTATTGCCGTTACGACTGTAACGATAATGAGTGGCTTCCTCCAGCGGATCAGCAATACTAAAAAGCTGGTGGACTCCAGATAAGCTGTTTCCCTGGCTTTCTGAAACATAATAATTTAGCGAAAATTGAGATTGAGGGCTTCAAAGGTAGAAAAGGAAATGGAATTTGGAAATTGCTCTTTTTAGCCAGAAATGGCTTATTCTTCATATTTAACAATATGAATCAGGTTCCGGATACTGATCAGGCGCAATCCAAATGCAAGGGCAAAACAAGCCACAGCTGCAATAGCAAAACGGGAAATCCAGAATAAATTCAAGGAAAATGCGAAGTAATTGAAGGCAATACAGCCTGCAATAAATACCACAAGCTTACCCAGCAACCTGTAATTCTTCCTGAATTCAAATGCTTTTTGAACCATGATGATTTGTGCAAAAGCGGTAAAAATTTGTGTAGTAATACTCGAAATCGCCGCTCCTACTGCGGAATAACGAGGAATTAAAATCAGGTTCATTACAATATTAACAGCCATCCCGAAACTTGCCATGAAATTCAGCTGTCGAAGGTTTCCATTTGCTGTTAAAAGCGTACCAAAAATATACGTGCTGGATATCGGAACAAAACAGCACATCAGAATTTTGAATACATCTGCTGACTCCTGGATGTGATCACCGCTGTACAGCAAATTCATTAACTCGAAACTGAAAAAATTGCAACAGATCGAAACTATCAGCGCGGGTACAACCAGTAATGAGAATGATAACCTCACCATTTCTTCTACGCTCTGACGTAACTTGATCATACGAGCGAAAATGGGGAGCAGTAGTCCGGCAAATAGAAAGGCAATCATGTTCGCGGCATCCAATAGCCTGTAAGCGGATGCATAAATCCCCGCTTCATTCGCTCCGACACGAAAGGGAAGCAAACGTTCCAGCATCACGGAATCTATCCGGTTATAAAATGTCATGAGCAAAACCAAAACAGCATAGGGATAGCTCTTCTTCAGAATCATCACAAAGAATGGCCAGCGCCAGGTGAATCTTCTGACTTTCGCCTTCCCGATTACGATGAAGAGTGTAATGGCAGTAGTGATCAGGTATGCAACCGTCTGTGCATAAACAAACCATTTAATTTGAAATGTTCCTGGTGCTGAATATTTCATCAGCAGTACAGCGCAAATAGCGATCATGATCAAGCGATCAAGCACTGAAACGATACTATCGGTCTTGAATAAATGCAAACCGGCAAGATTGGATCGCAGGTACATGATGAAGGAGATCAGGACCTGGTTCAGAATCACCGCGATGAGCAT
The DNA here is from genome assembly GCA_016720935.1 of Bacteroidota bacterium. Classification (NCBI taxonomy): domain Bacteria; kingdom Pseudomonadati; phylum Bacteroidota; species Bacteroidota bacterium. The sequence goes on along the minus strand of JADKJP010000007.1, from coordinate 720,743 downwards.
CTTCATCATGTCCGGTGTATAACCAATGATGAGACCGCCAAAGAGTGTCACAACGGCAAATATTCCGGCCAGTAAAAGTCTTAACAAAACTATACTGGCAAAATGCTTGCTCAATAAATGATTGTTCTGTGAAATATTTTTATTGTTGAAATTGGTGATTCCAAGATCCAACAGAATATTCAACAGAAAAGAAAAATTAAAAATGGCATAGTAAAATCCATATTGCTCCGTTCCCACCGCGTTTTGTACTGCGCGGTCGATGCCCAAAATCCAAAATGGCTTAATCAATAGATTGAGCGCAAGGACTAAAGCAAGATTGGTGATGAATTTTCTTTGCATCGGGCGGCAAAGGTAAGTTTTTAAGCGAATGTTACCTGTTGCTTTGATGAAGCAAGCTAGATTTAATTTAATTCAAATAAAACAGAATATATTGAAAATGAAGATCTTTTCATGTGTTTTTTTTACCGGTTCGGAAATTCTCCCGCGAAAAAAATGTAATGCTGAAAAGTGATACATCAGCGAAGTTGGAATGACTTAAAAGTTTGTATGAACCCCCGGATAGTTAGAACTCCAAATCTTTTATTAATAGTAAAAGGTAACTATTAATTCGCTTCTTTTCGTTTATCATATCTACACAAACCTTCGTCCAGGAAATCAATGTAAGTTGGAATATCAGGAGTGTATCCACGTGGCTGAGCCAGAATTTGTCCTTTATTATCCAGCAAAACATAATATGGTTGTGAATTGGTATTGTAAACCGATGCCTGTAAATCGCTCCATTTGTTACCGGTTGTTTTGATCTTTCTGCCGGTAGTTTTTGAAACAGTTTGTTGCTCAACAGGAAGTACAGTTTTATCGTCAACATACAAAGAAATCAATACATATTCTTCTGACAGTCGCTTCAAAACTTTTGGATCACTCCAGACATTGTCTTCCATCTTTCTGCAATTGACACAAGCCCATCCTGTGAAATCAATGATGACAGGTTTCCCCTGACTTCGGGCATAACGCATTCCTTCATCGTAATCGTGGAAGCAATTCAGATCATGCGGACATTCTGTAATCTTTCCTGTTTTCCATTCCTTGTAAAACTCAGGAGGAGGGAAGCCGCTGATCAGTTTTAATGGAGCTCCCCAAATTCCCGGCAACAGATACAATGCGAATGTGAGAGAGATTATGGAAAATACAAGTCTACCCACTGAAATATGCATGGTCTCACTGTCGTGAGATAAGCGCAGCTTTCCAAGTAAATAAATTCCCAATAATCCGAAAATAATTACCCAGATCGCCACGAACAATTCACGTTGAAGGAATCCCCAATGATAGGCCAGGTCTACATTCGAAAGAAATTTAAATGCGAGTGCCAATTCAATAAATCCCAGAGATACTTTTACTGTATTCAACCAGCCACCTGATTTAGGTAAATTACTCAACCATCCCGGGAATAAAGAGAACAATGCAAACGGAATTGCCAATGCAAGAGCAAAGCCTGTCATACCCGCAACAGGACCAAGATAACTTCGTCCATGTGCTGCTTCCACAAGTAAAGTGCCGATAATCGGTCCGGTACAGGAGAATGATACCAGAGACAAAGTGAAGGCCATAAAGAATATTCCCAGCAAACCACCACGATCACTCGCGGAGTCCGCTTTGTTGATGATGGAACTTGGCAATGTTATTTCAAATGCGCCGAAAAAGCTGATGGCGAAAATCACAAAGATGATGAAGAAAGCCATGTTAAAAAACGCATTGCTTGCCAGGTCATTCAATGCATCACTGCCGAATGTAACTGTTACAAGAAAGCCGAGTGTAACATAAATGAATATGATTGACAAAGCATAAATGATGGCGTTTCGAATTCCCTTTGCCTTGGTGCCACTGCGCTTGGTAAAAAAACTTACCGTCATTGGGATCATTGGAAACACACAAGGCGTCAAGAGAGCAAGAAATCCACCCAACATCCCTGCAATAAATATTCCCCAAATACTTTGCTCAGTTGTCCCTGAATCCGAATCGCCTTTCCCACAGCCCGGTTCAAGCTGTGTTCCTGCAACCGATGTTGGTACAGCGCCGGCGGTATCCGGTAAATTTGAAGATTTATGAGATGTATCAACACTTACAGGCGGAATCAAAATACTGCCGGTGTCAACCGGATTCGATGAAACAGCAGAACCTGTTTTGATGACGTGAAATGTAAATGTAGTGTCAGGGAAAATACAGCTCTCTTTACATGCTTCATAAAGCAAAGTTCCCGTGATCGTACAGGCATCGCCTTTCACCTTTACCTTCTGACGAAATATCGCTTCGTGTTCAAAGGTCAGAACCTTGACTCCAAAAGTGGAGTCGAAAAATTCTATCGGTTTTGGTTCAACAACTTTTCCATCCAGAATATAACAACCGTTGGGTTCGAATTTAAATTCCATCGGAAGCGGACCGCCATCCGGAGTGAACTGGGAATAAAGATGCCATCCTGATTCAATCTTTACTTTGAAAATCAATGTAGCTTCTCCGGCTTTATTTTGTTCAGTGGTGAACGACCAATGCACCGGATGCACCATTTGCCCGAATGCCTGTGTCATCCACAGAATTACAAAAAGAAAAGTGAACAGTTTTTTCATTGGACTGATCGGGGCCTTGTGATTGTAATTTTAATTATTCGCAGTTTAACTTATATTCCTTTAAAAAGGAATTATTCTTTTCTGATGCTCTCGCTTTATTCAATATTGAACAGAAATTCTTTTGAATAGAAGATACAAGCTTCCTTACAAGCCTGGTATTCAATTTTACCTTTTATTTTACAGGAATTTCCATTCAATTTTACTTTTTGTCTGAAAGTGGCTTTTTCAATAAAATACTTCACACTCACGCCAAACAAGGAGTCAAATTCAGTTACCGGTTCAGGTTCGGTTACTCCGTCAATTTTTTGATAACAAGCGGATGAATCAAGGGTAAATAATGCCGGTAAAGGACCTCCATCCGAAGTGAATTGAGAATACATGTGCCATCCTTTTTCAAATTTTACATCAAAGACAAGAGTGGCGGATTCTTTTGTTTTGTTCTCAATTGTAAATGTCCACGTTGCAGGATCAGAGGGCATTTGACCAAACAGAATCAAACTGTTTAAACAGAGAACAAGCATTAAGAAAAGTCGATTCATATAGGTCTGTTCCGGGGATGGTATTTAACGGATTTGGGTTATTATTATTTGCAAAAATACTCAAGATTTCATTGAAATCCAGTGTGCGGTTATACCGGTTTCAGATATTGATTTTTGGTATGCCTGGTCGAGGACCATTTTGGAAATTGGCAGGGGCAACGAATTTAGAAAAAATCACTCACTGAACCAACTCATAACTTCATTGACCTCTAGCTCTCGCTTTTGAGCTGTATTCAAATCCCTTAGAATTTTGCCTGATTTGAGCTGAATTAGCCTGTCTCCATACTTTAACACTTCCTTTACCTGGTGGGTAATGAGTAGGGTAGTGAGACCCTTTTCATGAGCAATTTTTGACGCTAGTTCCATGAGTAAAGCAGAGGTCCCCGGGTCAAGAGCTGCTGTTGGTTCGTCCATCAGCAATATATTCGTCCGATCCATCGTGGCCATGAGTAAGGTAAGAGCCTGTCTTTGACCTCCGGATAATGTTCCCATAGGCTGGTCGATTTTATCCTCAAGGCCCAGATTCAGGCTTGCAACCTGTTCTTTTACCTCTTTCTTAAAAAGCTTGTTGCTTCCTACAGACAACCCTTTTTTTTGCGTTCTTAAAGAAGCCAATCTGAAATTTTCAAGGATGCTGAGCTCCGGGGCTGTACCGGATAAAGGGTTCTGAAAAATCCGACTGATGTATCTGCTGCGCTTATGATCCGGCAAATGCGTGATATCTTTCCCATTTATCAATATCGAACCTGTATCCGACTTGACGGATCCGGCCAGTAGATTGAACAGTGTTGACTTTCCTGACCCGTTCGATCCGATCAGGACTACAAACTCACCATCCTTCAATTCCAGCGAAAGCGGTTGCAATGCTCTGATCTCATGAATGGTCCCGGAGCCAAAGGATTTACTTATGTTTTTTAATTCAATCATTCGCCCGTTTCAAATTAGGAATACTAACCACCAGCAAAACGAAAACAGCTACTACCAGTTTCAAATAGAGCGCGTCAATTCCAATAGACAATGCAAACGCGAGAATCATCCTGAACAAAATACTTCCAAGGATAACACCCAGTAAATGCTTTGTGATAGAAGTAACCTTTAATGCCTTCATGATTATTTCACCGATCATTACCGAGCCAAGCCCCAGGATCACAATGCCAATCCCCATATTGATATCGGCAAATCCCTGAATTTGCGTAATCAGAAATCCACTCAAAGCGGTTAACCCGTTCGCGAGGGCAAGGCCGATGGTTTTCATGTTCCGGGTATTCACACCAAATGCCCGGATCATGATTTCATTATTGCCTGTTGCCCTCATGGCCAGACCAAAATCTGTTTTTAATAACCAGGAAATTTTTACCCAAAGAATCAGTATGATGATGCCCACTAAAAACAATTGCCTGTTTAAATCATCCCTTATCCATGTGAAGTCGGAAAAAATGGAGGGTACATTTACAAGGGGAATATTCGATCGTCCCATGATGGCTAAATTGATCGAATACAATGCCGTCATCACCAGGATTCCGGAAAGTAGTGCGTTAACTTTCAGTCTTGAATGAATGAGACCGGTGAGCATTCCTGCAATGGCCCCGGCTATAAAAACAACTGGAAGTACGAACCAGCTTGTCCATCCGGAACTGATCATTACTGCTGTAATCGCTCCACCCAATGTGAAACTACCATCCGTTGTAATATCCGGGATGTTGAAGATGCGCATGGAAATAAAAATTCCCAACCCGAGCGACGCGAAACCCAAGCCTAAAACCACCGCTGATAAATACAGGTTCATCATGAGAACTTGCTAAAATCAAATTCTATTTATGTGCACACATCATCGAATTCGCAATACTTTGAATTGTATGTCAATTCACTGCCGTGAATGTTGAATCAAATGCTATGTTGAAACTTTTCGCTTTCGCCGAATTGAAAACTCTTCGACGTGAGATCACGATTTGCGGCTGTAAGCCCAGGTATGATTTTTTTTTCAAAGCGACAGCAGCCTGCTGACCGGTTTGATAACCCCACTGATACATATCCGCTCCAAACGCGGCTACTGCACCACGTTTAACAAGACCTTCTTCGCTCGTAAAAACAGGAACGTGCGCGTCGTCGCAACTCTTTACTATAATCTCCATGGAGGAGAATACTGTGTTATCAGGCAATGCAAAGAAAACGTCAATCTTCTTGGTGAGCAGTGAAGCAACTACCAGTTGGGTTTCATTTGAATTGTTTACAGGAAGTTTCTCCAGCTCAAATCCGAGTGCATGGCAGGTATTCTCAATTCGCTTCAATGCATCAACCGATTGTGGTTCCGACTGGTTGAAGATTGTTCCAATACGTTTTGCTGAAGGCAATGTGGATTTGACCAGCATCATCGCTGTATCGATGTAATCAAGTGTTTCGTAGGTACCAAAAAGATTCAATGGAGCATGACCTTCATTGTCTGTCAGTCCTGCAATATCAGGACGGGGAGAGACCATCATGAAAACGGGAATCGTTTTTGTTTTTTGAATGGCCGTGATGGTTGATAAAGTAGGGTTAGTCGCAATTAAATCTACCTTTTGTGAAATCAGATAATCACAGGCTTGTAGCAATGTTGGTTGATCATTCTGAGCATTTCGATACACTACTTCCAGTGTTTTTTGCATCGGGTCAAAACCGCTGTCTTTCAAGGCAACAAAAAAACCTTTTTTTGCCTGTTCAAGTGTTTCGTCCTGTAGCAGATCCAGAAAACCAATAACCGGTACCGTTCTTTGTGTAGAAGATTTACAGGCAGCGAAAGCAATTATAAGGAGAAGGAAATAATGTGGCTTCAGTTTCATATCCGTCAAAATGTTGAAAGCGAAGATACAAAATTGTAATCAAGCGGATGAGCGATGTTGAACCGATTGAATTATGAATGGAGGATGGACAGGTGTGAGGATCGCATAAAAAAAGGTTTCCCCTTGCGAGGAAACCTTCTGAATATTCAATCTGTTATTACTTGTTTCTTTTTCCGCCTCTTTTATCATCCATTGCATTGCCTGGAGCGGATTTTATCTGATGATTATTCATCATCACCGGGGCTGGTTTGCCGGCTGACTTAGGTGCACTCTCATTTTGAATTGCTACCGGTTTACGACCAGGTGTGGCAGGACGTGTTTGTACTTGTTCCCGCGGAATGGATCCGTTAGTGTTATTTTTTATCTGACCCTGATGGGATTCTTTCGGTTTTATTTGTGTGTTCTGTTTCGACGGACGTGGCTGAGCATTTGTGTTCACACTTTGAGTTTCTGAATGAATCACGACAGGATTCTTTTTTGTGTCAGTATTCATTACGGAACGCGGATTCTTAGCTTGGGACTCTGTTTTAGGATGTGCAATTTCAGTTTGATGATTGAGCACAGTATTGTTTTTTGGTCTGCTCATTTCTGACTGTTGCGCAAGTCCATTGTTTTTTACATCCTTTTGCGAGACGTTCTTCACGTCATATTTTACTTTGACTTCCTTGTTCGATCTTTTATCTACAAAAACCGGACGACTTTGGTTTTCATCGAATGCACGCAATGCTACGTTATTACCAAGTGATTGACGTGGAGCATATGCGGTTTTGTAATATCCACGTGGATACAATTCTTCGAAGTGTGAATGACGTAACCATGGATTATAAGTGTTACGGTTCATGATCACGATGTATGAATTGTATGGATTGAAACCGTAATACGTTTGAATGGCGGGAAGTGTCACCACGTGGACCCAGCTGTAACCGTCGAAGTACCAGTAATTCTGTGCGAATACATCGTAATAAACCATGTAATCAGGGAAGTAGTAATAGTGGACTTCGTTAACATATACATATGGAGGAGCCCAGACTGGGACTACAGGAGTAACTACAACAGTTTGAACCGGTGCCGGAGGTAAAGTGGAGGCATAAACAGGTTCAGGAGCTGGAGCAGGTGCCGGAGTTGTGTAAACAACTGTTCTTGGATGTGGTCTGGATTGTGCAACAAATACCGGACTGCAGGAATAAAAAGCATTTGCAAGAGTCGCTATCGCGAAACCGGCAATCATTCTTTTTGAAATAGAGTTCATTGTATTTTGGGTTTGTGAAGGCTGCTTTCCAAGTTCTGTGCCATTTCAATTTCAGTTGATTTTTCAAGATGAACGAGAAGTGAACTTCAAATTGAAATCGTTGTTTTTGATCTGAATTGAGCGATTTTTCTGTTCAAACTTTTCACTGTTCATTTTTAGAAAAAGGAGGGAAGAGCGATCTTCCTGTGTTTTCTATCTTGCACGGCCGGTGGAATAATGTGCATGAACAATAATTTTCATCCGGATTTTTTGAATGAAGAATGTAAATGATGATAAGTTGCCAAGGATTCAAATTCTCAAGAAATGAAAACCGAAAGTTTGCTCAAACCTGCATCCATACAGGATTTGAAAGCTGAATTGAATGTGCTCACACCAGCGGATCTTAAAAAGATTTGTTTGCGTCTGGCGAAACATAAAAAGGAGAATAAGGAATTGTTGTCTTTCCTGATCTATGAATCCCACAACCCGGAAGCATTCCTGAATAAGGTGAAAGGCGAAATCGATATTTTATTTCCTGAAATAAATCAGAGTAATCTCTACCTAGCGAAAAAAGGTTTGAGAAAAATATTGCGAATTACTAATAAACATATTCGCTTCGCTGATTCTTATGAAGCGGAAGCGGAGCTATTGATTCATTTTTGTGTGCAAATGAAAAATTCCGGAATTAAATTTCAAAAAAGTCAGGTTCTCCTAAATTTGTATAATCAACAATTAAAAAAAATAAACGCTGCCATTTCAAAAATGCATGAAGACCTGCAATTCGATTATCAGCAGGAATTAAATAAAATTAGTTTATAGGCAAGCAGGTCTATTCTTCAGAAACAAAAAAAGCTGTCAGTGATGACAGCTTTTTTTATCCCTGACGAAATAATTATTTCTGAACAATGATCTTTTTAGATGAATGGTAATTTCCAAATGTCACATTCACCATGTAAGTTCCGTCAGCAATTGAACTTATGTCGAATTGGTGTGTATGGTCGGTCATTGTATTCACTTTCTTACTCAAAACAACTCTGCCGGTAAGGTCCATAATTTCTACTGACGCATCAGTTGTGGAATTGCTGATAAGAACGTTCAGACGATCACTTGCCATGGTCGGGTAAACCGCGACATTTTTGTCGTATGCGACACTTTCCATTCCTGTTGTACCGTCACAAACTACAGGGAGAATGGCCATGGAAATAGAAAGTCCCCATGAATCTACATCATCAAAAGGATACCAGGATGTGCCATCTGACCACAATTCCCACGCTGTATTTGGAACTGTATTGCCATCTATATTTGAATAGAGAGCCACCGTGTCTCCGGCTGCATAATCGAATTGAATACCTGCATAGAAATAATCCTGCACCGTTGGAGGAACCGGAAAGGTAATAACGGAAATTGTCTGGGCAGCAACATCATCCGCCGCTCCCTGGTAAATGTAATTGGTATTGGCCAGGATTCCGCCCGGGAAACCTGCAGTTTCATCCCAGATGTTTACGCTAAATGTGTCCGTGGCATTAGCCGCAGTTGCAACGGCGAAATAAAGCAGGAGAGCACTGACGGTTCCGCCAACATGATTGTTATTGGAAAAGCGATCAGCTTTACCCAGATCGCCAAAAGAATTTTGCCCTGTTACATATCCAATGGAATCCAGATATACTACGAGAGTGTCAGTAGGATGAATGTTGCTCAATGTATCACACAGCAACAAACTTCTTTGTGTGGATGAATTCAAAGGGGAAGTAGCAGTATGCGCGCTGTACCCGATTGTATGTTTTTTCGGAAGCGAGGCATTTGAATAAAATGCTGACAGGCACAGTGCAAAAGAGAGAAGTAGAGTTTTTTTCATGTTATTTTTTTTAGTTGTTCAAATTTAGTGATTATAAAAGTGGTAAATATGGAATTTTAGCTGAGGATGAAGAATTTGGCAAATTCTGTCATGTCCGACAATATTTTTACACTGCTATGATTTATTCAGAAATTATGAAATGAAATTAATAATGTAAAAGATGAAAAATCGGATAGGCGTGCAGTAAAATTGAGTTCTGAAATATCTGTTTTTATTCAATGAGTAGAAAGAAGAGTAGAAAGGAAATTCATCTACCAGGAGCCACCTGCACCGCCGCCTCCGGAACTTCCTCCTCCGAAACCACCAAAGCCTCCGCCACCACCGCCACCACCGCCAAAACCACCACCGCCCCAGCCACTTCCGCCTGAGAAATCGTTCCAGGATCCACTGCTTCTGCGGGTTGCAGCATTCAAAAGCGCCCAGGCTGCCCAGAAAGCAAGGTTGTTCATACGAGCATAACGACTAACATGTCGGATGCGTGCGAAAATGACAATTCCGAAAATGAAAAGAAACATCAGGATCATAAACCATCCCGGACTGTTTTGATTCTTGCGATTCATGTAATCGTCGGCAGTGTATTCGCCTTTGACAATTGACATGATGGTATTTGTCGCTGACTCTATTCCTTCGTAATAATTTCCCAGTTTAAAATTTGGTAATATATCACGATCAACAATTCTTTTGCAAAGAATATCCGGCAAGACGCCTTCAATTCCGTAACCTGTGCTGATGAATACTTTTCGGTCTTCCTTGGCAACAAGAATCAATACACCGTTGTTTTTATCCTTTTGTCCGATACCCCACTTGTTGTAAAGTTGCACCGCGTATTCAGAGATATCATAAAAGCCGGTGGATTGCATCATCACCACAGCAATTTGTGTGGAAGTGGAATCATTGAAGGCCACCAATCGCTGTTCCAATGAGCCTGTTTCTTCAGCAGTGAGGGTTTTCGTGTAATCCGTGACCAGCCGGTTGGAGCGTTCCGGAAAGTCATCCGCGATTACAAAACCGGGCAACAGGAGCAAGAAGAAGAAAATTATCCGGGACATTTTTGGCTGACGACTAGGGGAGTAGTGAAATGTAGGAAGAAGTAATTGACATGCTGTGCAAACATTTCTGTTGATCAAAGAAATCTACCTTCAGGGTTTCTTGTTATCACCAAAAACAATTTCATTCGAAAGTTCGTTGGTGTCGTTATCCAGAAGAGGAAAGAATTTTCCAAGAGCATGTCCGCTCATTTCAATTCCTTTACTCAGGCCTTTCACAAAATCACCTTCTGTGAAATAATGCTGCATCTCTAATTTTATTTCGTGCCAGAAATCCTTATGCACTTTTGCATTGATGCCGGCATCACCAAGAATAGCGAAGCTTTTGGATTCAAGAGCGAGGTAAAACAACACTCCGTTACGCTCCTTGGTTTCATGCATTTTTAATTCTTTGAAAACATATGCGGCACGGTCCAATACATTCTTGCCGCATACGTCTTCAACGAACAGACGAATTTCACCTGAAGTGTTTTTCTCAGCTTCAGTAATCGCTTTTACGATCACATCGCGTTCCGTCTGTGTGAATTTTCCGCTTGCCATTAGAATTTAACGGTTGGAGCTTTTTCAGTGCCTTTGTCAGCCTCGAAATACGGACGCTCTTTGAAACCAAACAGACTTGCAAAAATGACACGTGGGAAACGAGCTCTTCCGGTATTGTAACCTTGTGCAGCCTCATTGTACTGACGACGCGCTTCCGTGATCCGGTTTTCTGTGCCTTCAAGCTGTGCCTGAAGATCAGAGAAGTTCTGAACAGCTTTCAGTTGGGGATAATTTTCGGCAACGGCTAACAGACGGCCCAGTGCACCGCTTACCTGAGCTTGTGCTGCCTGGAATTCTGCCAACTTTTCAGGAGTGATATTGTTCGGGTCAATTTGAATAGATGTTGCTTTTGATCTGGCTTCAGTGACTGCTTCCAAAGTGCTTTTTTCAAAATCAGCAGCACCTTTTACTGTATTTACAAGATTCGGAATAAGATCGGAACGACGCTGGTATTGCGTTTCTACATTTGCCCAGGCTTTGTTAACGCTTTCACGCGAACTAACCAGGCCGTTATAGGAAGTAATCCCAACAATCACTAGAAGACCGAGGATAATCCAGATAAGGTATTTTTTCATTTTAGTGGTGGAGTTTATGGTTTGTCTTAGGGTGTATATTCAACAAATAAATTTACTTTTTGTTTTGTAGCCAATCATTTACCAATGGAAAATTAATTTCAATTTCTGCCGGTTAAATGGCCACTGCAAAGGTAAGACGTTTTGGGGAAGAAAATATTGTTTCTGAAAGAATGCTCAGCGCGAAACAAGATCTTTTAAAATTTTTTCAAGCTCTGTGGCCCTTTGAGTGCCAATTCGATAGGGTGTGCCTTCCCTGTCGGTGATTTCAACTGCATCATGACCACCGGTGTAAAAGCGAATCAATCCGTTTAAATGCAAATTAAAAACTGCGTTATTCAAATGATATTTACTGTATCTCTTCTTTTCGATTTTCGTGATACTTCGCAGATCAATTTTGACCTTTCGCGCGGTCCAAAGACCGTCCAGTTCGATAAAGGATTTATAGACCCGGATTTTGATGTGTAAAACAAACAAGAGAATAATGGAGATTACAATAATACCAATGCCCAAACCGAAAAAAAGATCACCGTTACGTCCATTCGTAGTCTTCCACCAATACAAAGCAAAACAGAACAATGCTAACGACAGCCGACGCAATAAGCTCAACTGATTATAGCCCAAATATTGTTTTTCCTCATACAGAGGTTTTTCCTGTTCCATATTAAACGGGGGAATTCCGGATTTCAAATACCCTTTTTGTTGTTTCGCTGACCTTAAATCGGTCGTCAATTCCAAGCCCTAAGATACAAACAATGTCGCCTCCCGACAAGAATACCCGACATTTCTCCTTATCAAAGAGGGAAATTTTTTTATCAGTAAGAAAATCGCTCAGTTTTTTCTTATGCCCCAATCCTAATGGGTAGAAAAAATCACCCGCTTCCCATGTTCTTAATTCTAAAGGGAACTGCAGTTTGTCAAGATCCAGATACTGGATGGATGGGTTTTGCCTGAAATTCAGTTTTGCATCTAAACTCTTAATAGCCAAGTCGATACGAATGGTATCAAGAGATAACTCCTGGTTTGCTTTCCTGATTTTTATACTTCCTTTGTCTTTCCCTCTTCTTTTTTCAATTTTTAATTTGCCCCTGTCAAGCAACAAGCGGAATTCTCCTTCAATGAAAACTTTTCCGGTCTGACCGGCACTTAGAATTGAATTAGCCGAAATCGTTATTCCGATTGAATGCAATAATGCGGAGAGCATTTGTTCTGCCTCTTTCAGACGGGAAAGGTCCTTTATCCGGATCTCCCATTGATCCTTTGCTTTTTTAAGAAGAAATTGTTTTTGAAGTTTTTTAATTAATTCATCGTACGCCAAAGATGCAAGCTGAAGATGATCCAGATTAGATCCCATTCTTTTGGTAAAGCCCGGCTGAATTTCTGTGAGAACAGGAATGAGGGAATGACGGATTTTATTCCTGAGGTAAACATCACTTTGATTGGATGCATCTTCCCTCCAGCTGAGTTTATGCATCAACGCAAATTCCAGGATCTGATCTTTTCCCGCAAAAAGCAGCGGACGAATAATTTTCCCTGAACGAACCGGAATTCCTGTTAGACCTTTGATGCCGGTGCCTCTGACAAGGTTGATGAAAAAAGTCTCTATCGAATCATCGAGATGATGAGCTGTAGAAATGAGATCATAATTGAAATTGATTCTCGTTTCTTCAAACCACTCGTATCGAAGTTTTCTGGCGGCTTCCTGGATAGATAATTTTTCTTTTTCGGCGAAAGTTCCTGTATCGAACTTTTTTGTGTGGAAGCGGACTTTGTATTTTTTTGCAAGATTTTTAACGAAAGTTTGATCCGCTTCGGATTCCTTGCCCCGTAAATTAAAATTGCAATGCGCAATGGCGAAATTGATTTTTGCCTGATGAAAAAGCGCTGCCATCACAACAGAATCCAACCCGCCGCTCACAGCCAGCAAGACTTTGCTTTTCTGTTGAAACAGTTTTTGTTTCCTGCTGTTTTCAGAAAATGCGGAGGAAAGGGTCATGTTATTTATTTGACAGAACTGATCGAATTCTTCGAGCCGAAAGATAAGAAAATCGTTTGGTGATCATCAGAGAGATTGTCGCAGAGCTTTCATCATGCCTTCCGCTTTGAGCAGACATTCAGTATATTCAAATTGTGGATCTGAGGAAATTGTGATGGCACTGCCAACCATAAAATTCAGGTACTTGTTTTTCCTGTTGTATTGTATACTTCGGATAACCACATTGAAATCAAAATCTCCATTGGGATCAAAATAACCAACAGCTCCTGAATACAAACCCCGTTTTGTTGATTCAAATTCATCAATCAGTTGCATGGCACGTATTTTCGGAGCTCCCGTCATGGATCCCATTGGAAATGCGGCTCTAATTGCATCCAGTCCCTCAAGACCGGATTTTAATTCAGAACTTACAGTGGATATCATTTGATGCAATTGACGGAAAGTGTAGATGCCAAACAATTCTTCCACCTTTACACTTCCTTTGGCTGCTGTCCGGCTCAGGTCATTTCTGACAAGATCTACGATCATCACATTTTCACTTTGTTCCTTCGGATTGTTCCTGAGTGCTTCAATGATGTTTTTATCTTCCTCCTCATTTTGCCCTCGTTTTGCCGTTCCTTTAATAGGCTGGGAAATTATTTTATTTCCTCTTTTTGCTAAAAATCTTTCCGGACTTGCACACATTAAATAATGCTCTTCCATTTGATAATAACATGAAAAGGGCATAGGGGAAACATGGTTCAGTTCTTGGTATACATGTGCAGGAGAGATGTCTGTATTTTCAGAGAAAAATTCAACACAGTAATTCATTTCATAGATATCTCCGCGTTGAATATGCTTTTGAATATTCTCAACATTCGAAATGTATTGTTCTTTTGAAACCTTCGCCTTTAAAACGGGAGGAGGAGTCGTTTTATCCTCCTGATATTTTTCTGTGAGTTGTTTTATGTGTTCAATTGTTGATTCTTCCGAATCAATTTTTGAGTCATATTCTACACGGATTGCGTCGTCAAAAAAGATCAGAACCCAGCGTGGTCGAAAAAAATGAAGCACCGGAAATCCGATGAAGTCATGGTTTGAAGAAGAAAGGTTTTCCAATTGATTTTTAAGATCAAATGTGAAGTAACCGAAATGCCAATCTTTTTTATCGATGAAATTCTGAAGGCTGGAAAACGAATTCTCCTGACGAATTAATTCTTCTATACTTCCAATAGCCGAGATCATTTTGAACTTCCCATATGGATCAGAAGTTGCTTGTGATGATTGATTACTGTTCAATAATACTACGGGAGAAAATTTCCCTGCATTCAAAAGAAAATTTTCTATAGAAAAATCTGAAGGAAGGGAGAAGTTAAGGCTCTGACGCATTTGTGCGTCAAAAGTAACAAGAATTAGCAATTTTGAATGGAGAGCAGCAAATAGAATTTTCCCGGAATTTTTTCCTTACAATGTTATAAGCATTTCTAAATCTGCTTTTCAATATGCAGTCCAACCGCCATCAGCAGTGATCACTGAGCCGGTGATGAAACTGGATTTATCAGATGCCAGGAACAAGGCCAGTTCAGCGATTTCTCCCGGTTCACCCATTCGAGGCATGCTTGCTGCACCAAGTCCCATTCTTTCAAAACCGAATGGATGAGGCTTCATTGATGCACCGATATTTGTGTTTACTCCTCCTGGTGCTATGGCATTGCATCGGATTCCAGTTTTTGCATACATGAAACCAATGTTCTTTGTAAGTCCGATGACTGCATGTTTGCTGGCCGTATATGTTGCACCGGCCCTGCAGCCTTGCAATCCTCCAACGGAAGCAGTATTAATAATACTACCGCTGCCTTGCTTTTGCATGATCGGAATCGCCTCGCGACAAGCAAAAAAGACTCCATTCAGATTTACGCCAAATACCTTGTTCCACAATTCATCACTGACTTCAGCTACCGGAACGAAATCATCCATGATGCCAGCATTGTTGACAAGGATGTCCAATTTTCCATACTCTTTCAAAGCCAGGTCGATCATTCGTTTTATATCTTCCTGTTTGGATACGTTCACTACAATCTTTATTGCTTTCCCTTTTTTTGATTCGATTTCTTTTACAATAGTTTCAAGGTTTGCTTCGTTCATGTCCGCGCAAACTACAGATGCGCCTTCTGCTGCAAATAAACCCGCAATAGCTTTTCCCATGCCTGAACCTGCACCGGTGACAATGGCTACTTTGTTATCAAGAATTTTCATGGCTTCGTAATTATTATTTTTTCCACTATAAAATTACGACGAAGCGGAGGGAGATATTATTTATAAATGAAAATAAAAATGTAAATGATCTCCATCATGAATTGACAATAAACTATAAGATTTTGAAAAAGAAAATTCGTCATATAAATCCTGGAAAATTGAATAATTGCTAAAATCGATGAATGAAAATCCTGCAGTAATTTTTCCTCGCATTTTCAATTCAGCACAAATTTATTTGGCAATGATCAAAGGAGTCCGGGAAAGGGTATTTTCAGTAGTAAAAATGATGTAATAACAACCGGCAGGAATTAGTTCTGTATTTAAATTAATCTTCTTAGTGAATTCTCCGGAAAGTATAGGTCTGCCGGTAATGTCCAACAGATCAAAACGAGTTGTTGTAGATGAAATTTGTTCAGGAGCACAAAGTGTAATTTGTGAAGAAGCCGGATTGGGATAGACTTGAAAGATGAATGGATTTGTGGCATATTGTTTAATATCGGTGGGAGGATTTCCTCCAGTATAGATCATCAGGTATGTGCCATTCAACTTTCGAACAACACTCGGATCTCCACCCTGAATATTGGTGTGCACATAACCATTCCAAACCCCGCCGTTCGGAGTAGCATTGTACCAGATGGTGCTACCGCCACAACCGTAAAATCTCATCTCGGTGGAATCCTGAATCATGTAATTGCCGGTCCAGTTATGCATGGAATCCGATTGAATATTTTGAACAGGATTAAACTGAACCCCATTTTGTGAAATGAAATGGAAAGCACCGTCTTGCGGCGCGCCGGCAGGACTCAGGTAATGCCAGGCGTGATTAAAAAATGCGACAGCAGGATCAATGAGCCTGTTAGTAGGATGATCCGCCCTGGCGCCAGGTTCGAATTCAAAATTAATTCCATCAATACTTTTGGCAGAATAGGTGTTGATTAAAGAATCGCTCGAAGGTCCCATTCCATTGCTCGAAGAATAATACAAACGAAGACTGTCATTGGCAAATCGAACCAGCGTCGGGTCGAATGGCCTTTGAAACGTTGGTGGAAAATTATTTATGGTAATAGGGATAGGAGAGGTCCAGCTGAAACCATCATCGTACGAAAATTTTACTGCAACACGGTCCCATGTAGCAGCACCGATAGGTTCCCGGAACCATTGAAAAACTGAAATGAGTGTATCGCCTTTCCAGCGCATGAGGCAGGGTACGCCTGAAGAATCCTGGAACATGACAGGCTGGGAAAAAGTGATTCCGTCATTCGAAGTACAGCTGAGTAGCGGATGTTCCCATGGTGGAGATCCCTGGGAAAAACTATTTTTTACAAAGAAAAGTAGCAATAGGAAAAGTTGGAAAAAGACTTTCATCTCCGTATTTTTATTGAGAATGATACTCCGTCAACGCGACAGTTTTTCGAGCATTGCAATACCGTCCGGTGAGTCGTTAAGACTTTCTACCAACTGAATTTTTTCTCCACCGTGCTCTCTGAAGAGTTCATGGTATTCAACTCCGATTTCATAAATAGTTTCGAGACAATCCGATGTGAAGGCAGGAGCGAAGACGAGCATCTTTTTCACACCTTTTTTCGCCAGGGATTTTATCGTTTCGTCCGAATAAGGTTTGATCCATGGATCTCTTCCCAGCCGGGATTGAAAGCAAATGGTGTATTTCTCGGGAGAAAGAGAAAGTGCTTTAGCAAGCAAACGTGCTGTGTCAAAACACTGAGCACGATAACAAAAGAAATTCTTCTCTGTAAGCTCCGCGCAACAATTTGAATTCCGCAAACAATGATCGAAGCTGTCCGCTTTTCTCATTTGTCTTTCCGGTAAACCATGAAAGGAGAATAAGACGTGATCATAAGTTTCCGGTTGGTATTTCTTACCAATATTGGCAAAAGCCCGGATAAAATCCGGATGATTGTGAAAGCTATTGATAAATTCAATTTCAGGAACAACCTGCCACTGACTAACAATTTCCATTATCTTTTGCTGAACGGAACCTGTACTTGCAGAAGCATACTGCGGAAAAAGCGGAATGACCTTTATCTTTTTAAAGACCGGTTTTTTAAATTTCTCCAATACTGAACTAAGTGACGGACTTTGATAACGCATAGCAAATTCAACCTGGAATTCACTGCCTAATTTTTCCTGTAATAATTCCTGCTGACGTTGTGTATAATAGAGCAGGGGAGAACCATTCTGATTCCAGATTTTAGAATACAGTTTGGCAGATTTGGGAGCCCGGAACGGCGCGATGATAAAATTCACCAGCGCAAATCTTCCTGCAGCGCTGATATCGATTACTCGAGGATCGCTTAGGAATTCCCGTAAATATTTTCTTACATCAGGGGTAGAGGGGCTGTCCGGTGTCCCCAGGTTCACTATCAGAATTCCTGTTTTAAGAGCTTGCATTGTAATTCTACTGAATTAGATGATTGGTAAATAGCTGAATTTATTTTATTGCAGCCTGACTCAAATATGTATCGCCCTATTTTCTGTTGCGGCGAGGCAGGCTTCTTTAAAGACTTCGGTATATGTTGGATGTGCATGACTCATTCGGGCGATGTCTTCCGCGGATGCTCTGAATTCCATGGCAACAACAGCTTCGGCAATCATATCCGCTGCACGAGGGCCAATCATGTGTACACCTAAGATTTCATCGGTATCCGCGGAGGCCAATACTTTTACAAATCCGTCAGTATCCATGCTTGCCCTTGCTCTTCCACTGGCTTTGAACGGGAAAGATCCTGTTTTGTATGGAATGCCTTTGGCTTTGAGTTCCTCTTCTGTATAACCGACTGCTGCTACTTCCGGCCATGTATATACCACTCCGGGAATGAGTAAATAATTGATATGAGGTTTTTGGCCAGCGAGTAATTCCGCGACAAAAATACCTTCTTCCTCTGCTTTGTGAGCAAGCATGGCGCCCTTTACTACATCACCAATCGCATAAATTCCCGGAACGGAAGTTTGCAAATGTTCGTTTACTTCAATACGTCCTTTTTCATCCAGTCTTATTCCTGCAGCATCCGGATTGAGTCCTTCCGTAAAGGGTTTTCTGCCTACGCTTAGCAAACAATAATCCCCGTCCCATGAAACTGTAGCTCCCTGAGAATTTTCGGCGCTGACTTTTACACCATTGCCCTTTGTAGAAACAGAAGTCACCTTGTGTTGCAGATAAAATTCAAAGCCGAGTTTGCTCAAACTCTTTTGTAATTCTTTTCCCAGTGACTTGTCCATTGTACCGATGATTGAATCTGTAAATTCAACAACCGATATTTTCGAGCCGAGGCGGGCATACACAGAACCCAATTCAAGTCCTATCACGCCTCCTCCGATAATGATGAGGTGCTTTGGAATTTCCTTCAGATTTAATGCCTCCGTTGATGTGATCACTCTTTTTTTATCAGGTTCTATACCCTTTAATGAAGCGGGTTTGGATCCTGTTGCAAGGATCGCGTTTTTAAATTCCAGCTCAACTGGATCTTTGCCTTCCGCTTTAACTTGGATTTTTTTCGCACTTAAAAAAGAAGCTGTACCCGTGTGCACATCAATTTTATTCTTCTTCATCAAATAACTGATGCCACTCACATTTTGTTTAACTACATCGTCCTTTCTGGAAATCATTTTTGACAGATCAACACCGAGTTCCTTTAGATTGATTCCATGCGCGGCGAAATGATGTCCTGCATTGTAATAATGTTCTGACGAATCAAGAAGCGCTTTGGAAGGAATGCAGCCAACATTGGTGCATGTTCCACCGAGAGAAGGATATTTTTCAACGATTGCCGTTTTCATTCCCAATTGCGCGCAGCGAATTGCCGCCACATAGCCGCCGGGACCTGAACCGATAATGATCACATCGTAGATCATAATTTTTTTATTTAAATATTCTCTAAACCTGAAATGTGTAAATCAGGCTGATGGAATGAACCGCGAAGTTACAACAGTTCTTTCAAATGAATAAACCTTTAGAGTGTTGATTCTGAGGAGTATTGGATTGAATAGAAAGTATTTTCCCTGAATTTGCAATAGGAGTATGTTCGATACTTGTTTCAGGGAAAGATTCACTTATTGATCAGCTTCCTGAAACTCATAAAAACAAGAATACAAGCGGACAGAAAAGATGCAATGAATCCCAGATAATCACCATGCCGAGCATAGAATGTACGGATGGAATTTTTTAAAATAGTCTCCTGAAAAGCGTCTTCTTCCCACCAACTGCTTTGCCGGACAACATCTCCGCGTTGGTTGATGAAACAGGATATGCCGGTGTTGGCAGAGCGTGCAATACTTTTTCGGAATTCCACCGCGCGCAATCTCGCATAATTCATATGCTGACGATATCCGGGAGTATTTCCCCACCATCCATCATTTGTTATCACCGCGATGAATTCCGCTCCGTTCCGCACATACGCGGCCATGAAATCACCATATATAGATTCATAACAAATCGCGGGAGCAACGAATGTACCGTTCGTTCCGATAAAATTGTTACGGTCATCCTGTGTGCCAAGACTTCCTGAAATTCCACCTAATGATAATGCGTAACTTTCAAGGAAACCGAAGATTTTCGGATAGGGCATTTTTTCAACACCGGGAACAAGTTTTGATTTGTGATAGATTTGTAAACTATCACGCAGGTCTATTTGAATGGCAGAATTATATGCGTCGTAATATGCGTCCGCGTCTTTAAATTTTCTCGCGGTAAGACTGGGCTTTTCATCTTTTCCATAAGCTTTGTAGGAAGAAAGTCCGGTGATGAAATTCAGACGCGGATATTTAGAAATATACTTTTTGATAAATTGAATTTCAGCATCCGCGTATAAATTTTCTTCCCAAATTCCATCAGGCAATGCAGTCTCAGGACAAATTACATAATCTGTTGAAGTATCAATGACGGTCGAAGCGAGTCGAAGAATTTTTGTCAATTGTGTCGGCCCTGTACCGGTAAATTTTTCATTGTAAGGATCGATATTGGGTTGAATGATCGAAACTTTCACCGGCGTTCCTTTGTCCGTGTGGTGACGATACAGATAAATAGAACCCAGCAGTGGTACTGTAACCAGCACAATTAAAATTGTACAAAGTACGAGGGAGTTAATGCGCCTGATCTTAATGAGAAGATCTTTGCTCCAGATACTTTTTACCAGTAAGAAAACAAGAATGTTGATCAAAAGTACCCACAAAGAGCCACCCAGAGTTCCTGTGTATTCATACCATTGGATCCATTCCGGTTTTGTCGCGAACACATTCCCGAGCGTTAACCAGGGCCAGGAGATTTCCCAATTCAAATGCAGATATTCAAAAGCTATCCAGTAAATTACGAAAGCGAGATAACCCCAGAAGGAACCAAATTGTCTTTTGGTGATGAAAAACAAAAGCCAGATGATGGCCATAAAAAAGCTATTGATAGCGAAAGCGACAATACTTCCTACATCTGTCGAATTCCAGATCCACCAGGTCGTGAGTACATTCCATACCAACATGCTTAAAAAGAAATTCCCAAACATCCGGAAACCGGAACGTTTCACCTTGCCACTTGCGACGAGGTAATCCATCCAGAAAAGTGGGACAAAAGTGATGAAGATGAGGGGAACAAATCCGCGTTCAGGCCATGCCAGCCAACCCAAAACTCCGGTAAGGAAGGCGCAACTGAACAATAAAATGGTAGGCCGGATTTTTGACATATTTCCTTGCAAGATCATTAAAAAAACACAAATAGAAAATTGATCTTTTACTGAAAATCCGGCTTAGGATTCGTTAACTTTTTTAACAATATAAGCGGTATTCGCCTGTGCAAGAGGAGTGACCACGATATCATTCAGTACAACGTGCCGTGGCCGTGTCGCGGCAAAGAATGCGATATCGGCAATATCTTCAGCCTTCAGGGGTTCGTAGCCTTCGTATACTTTCTTTGCTCTTTCCGGATCGCCTTTGTAGCGTACAAGTGAAAATTCTGTTTCCGCAGCTCCGGGATCAATGGATGTCACTTTAATGCCGTGTTCAAGCAAATCGATACGCATACTTTTTGTCAAGGCGTCAACCGCGAATTTTGTGGCACAATACACATTGCCTTTCTGATAAGCTTCTTTGCCGGCAATGGAACTGATGTTAATGATGTGTCCTGATTTTTGATTGACCATAAACGGCATGATGGCTCTGGATACATAGAGTAAACCTTTTAAATTGGTATCAATCATGAGTTCCCAATCTTCGATTTTTCCATCCTGAATGAGGGAAAGTCCTGCAGCCAGACCGGCATTGTTTACCAGCACATCAATTTTTTTCCAATCGTGTGGCAGGCTGTTAATCGATTGTTCTACTTCTTTTTGATTTCGAACATCAAAGGGAAGGGATATCACCTGAGTGCCGAATTGTTCTGTAAGTGTTTGCTCTATTGCACGCAAACGATCTTCTCTTCGTCCGTTCAGAATAACATTGTATCCGTGTTCAGCGAATTTGAAAGCGATGGCTTTTCCAAAACCAGCGGTGGCGCCTGTAACAAATATAATTTTTTTCATAGATCAATGCTGAGTATTCAATTTACTGTTTTTATAACTGAAACTAAAATAAATGACAAGTCCGATCACGAGCCAGATTCCAAATCCCATCCAGTTGGTAACTCCCATCTCACTCATCATATACAAACAGCTGACAAGCCCGAGAAGCGGAATCAATGAGAGTTTTTTGGCAATGGCCCAATAGGTCAGCCACAAACAGGTAAGAATGAAAATCCAGGTAGGTATTTTGTGTTTGAAAACATCCCAACCACTTTCAAATTTTTTTGTTTCCGGAATGCGGAGATTGGAAACGAGATTCTTATAGTTTGATTCATCCTGTTTTGACAGATAAGCTTCCAGATCTCCATTGCTTGATTTGTATCCTTCAGGGTCTGCAAGACTTACTTCATAACGCGCGTATTCAGCTTCTTCCTTGTTCAGATGACTTACAAAAGTAGTTGCATCCAGTAAACGACTTTCGTTTCCAAGGAATTTCTCTACATTTTCTTTGTTGTATGTAAAACTCAGAACAATGGCGAGAATAACAAGTGCCGGCATGATGTAACGGGAATTCACATAAGGTGTTTTGAATTTTCCCCTCGGAGCATCGGGCATCGTTTCCAGTTTGAGTACACCGGCGCAAACCAATACGAATGCAAATAAAGTTCCGATACTGCAAAGATCAGTCACCATCGTAAGATTCATAAAAAGGGCAGGTACAGCAACTACGAATCCGGTAACAATGGTGGCGTAAGACGGCGTATGGAATTTTGGATGGATTCTTGAGAATTTTTTTGGAAGCAAACCATCACGACTCATACTCATCCAGATACGTGGCTGTCCAAGCTGGAAAACCAGCAATACGCTTGCCATGGCTACAATCGCGCTGATTGCAATCACTCCGGAGAACCAGGGCATGTCGAGTTTTTGAAAAACGAATGCCAGCGGATCACCCACAGCAAGCTCGCTGTAATTCACCATACCGGTAAGCACAAGGGCAATCACGATGTATAAAATGGTGCAAATAATCAAAGCCCACATCATTCCGCGCGGCAGGTCGCGTTGCGGGTTCTTGCATTCTTCAGCGGTGGTACTGATTGCATCGAATCCGATGTAAGCAAAGAATACCGCTGAAACTCCTTTTAACACTCCACTGATTCCATTGGGAAGAAAAGGGTGCCAGTTATCTGTATTTACATAAAAGGCTCCAACGAAAATGACCATGAGCACAATGGCGATTTTTATCAGTACCATGATATTACTCGCGTTTCGGGATTCACGGATACCACGATAGACAAGTCTTGTTATCAGGATAATAATGAGCAATGCAGGTAAATCGGCTACAAGATGAAGTCCGAATAATTGTGGAGCACCGGTCCAGGCAGTATAAGCCTCCTGCAAAGGAGCATCAAGATTGCCAAATTGTTTCCCGCTTACCAACAAAGCTTCCGCTTGTTTGAATCCTTTCATGGCGGTCAGAAAATCCATGGTCATCCATGCCGGGACATGTAAGCCCATATTGTTGAGCAAGCCGGTGAAGTAATCTGACCAGGAGATGGCTACAGTAATATTACCAATAGCATATTCCATGATGAGCGCCCATCCAATGGTCCAGGCGACGAGTTCACCAAAAGCGACATAGCTGTATGTATAGGCGCTTCCGGAAACAGGAACCATGGAAGCAAATTCCGCATATGCAAATGCGGCAAACCCGCAGGCGATAGCGGTAAACAGAAAAAGGAAGATCACGCCCGGTCCGCCATTCGCGCTCGCGTTTCCGATCGTACTAAAAATCCCCGCGCCAATAATTGCAGCGATTCCGAATGCTGTAAGATCCCTTACGCCAAGGTGTTTGCTGAGGGAATGGTGCTCCATTGATCCTGCATCTTTGGATGCCTGATCCATTATTTTTTCAACTGATTTTTTTCGGAAAAGATCCATACTTCAATGCTTATGCTCGTAAACGTACTAAATTATGAGCAATCTAAAAACCGGAATTATTGGAAATAAACGATTCGTCCGGATCATGTTTTGTCCCCTGAAATTCCTGTCCTGAATTGCTGATTCCTGCTCAGAGATTCCGCGAAAAGAAGGCATAGTAATAAAATCGCCGGTACTTTTAGACGGATTAATAATCCGGTAATCGGGATAGTCATTCCAATCAAAAGAAACACTCCTACAAAGAAATAAAGTGCCATCCAATTCATTGGATTTTGAACATTAATGTTTCGTTGGTAAAGGAGAAATGCAAACAGGAGAACCAATATTATATTTTCAAGAAAAAACGGAATCAGCAATTTGTTTTTTAATTCGGTGGGAGAAGGGTGAACGATTGGGTTGATGAGTGCTTCAGGAATATTGCTTAAAAAACTTTCATAGCTTGGCTGCAATTCCTGCAGTTCAAACTTAGTCCTGGGATCGGCATCAGCGCTGAACTTAATAAAGTTTGCCTGCTTTTGATAAACAATCCAGGTAGGATTTAAATACGGATTGATCATTCCGCTCACAACAACAATAAATACAGCAATGATATGCGTTGTGAAAAATACAAGCGGAGTTCTTTTTGTTTTTTTGAAATGACAAATGGTCCAACTGATCAATGAAGGAATGAGTATAATAAGAAGATATGCTTTAGAGTAAATGAACAATAGCAGGATCAGTAATAAAAAAATGACACCTTTAATCCTTTGCCGATTACTAAACAGTTTTTGGATTGAGAACAATAACATTCCAATCAGAAATACTGCCCAGCTTTCCTTTGAAATCACCGATGTCCAGCAAAGTAAGCCTGGCAGAAAGAGCATTCCATACATGGCGATCTGAATGGCTGATTTACTGAGGTAAGTTGCTGAAACTTTTAACACCTGAATAATTCCTGTCATCGAGAAAAAGCAAAAGAAGAGCGCGTGTACAAAAGGATTTCCTGTTGAAAGAAAGGATATGAATGTATTCAACCGCAGAATGATTCTATTGTCGTTCAAGCCCATGTCCCATGGATATGTATACCAGCCTGGAACTCCGTTCAAAAATACAACAGCATCATAATTTTCGATGCCAATCATGATTTTTAAAAATTGTATTGGATCTGTTAAACTGAGATGAAATAACTTTTGGCTTGATTCAAAATATCCGACCATGTCTAGATTTCTGAAATGATAAAATCCCAAATAGGTTATCATCATCCCGGCGCAAATTTTAATTCCAAAGAGAATTTGCACTTTCCGAATTGAAATTCCCGGCACAGTAAAAAAATTAAATTTGCCAATGATGAAAAGTAAGATGGCTGAATAACCCAGTGGCAGAATGAAATTTGGCATCAGGCTTTTGAGTTTAGAATTTTCTGAAACCATGCCTTCACCCGAACGGTGTCCATTAGCCCCAATAGTATGAAAATAAGAAATGGAATTCCAATGATCCGGTATCTCACCATTGCGCCTAATACAGGAGTGATCATTCCAATGAAAATAAAAAGTGTGAGGATGAATCCAACAGAAAAGAGCAGCAAGGGAAATGGTTTAGTGCCTCGTTTAACAAAAAATAAAAGTAATAGAACACTGAGGGTCAGGAAAAAATTTTCCAAAGCGGATAAAAGTACCGGTGCGGAATCCGCTTCCCATAGATATGGCCGAAACAATACCCTTGAGAATGCCTGAGGAATTTGTTTAAGGAATGAGAAAGTAGTGAGAGGCGTATTCGGTAATTCCAGCAAGTGTCGCGCATTTCCTGAAACAGCGATCTGTTCAAAGCTCGTTCTTTTTGTCTCGAGTATTTTCAGAAAGTCAAATTGAGGTGAAACGTATTTGGATGAAAAGAAAATTAAAGCGAACAGGGAATAAACAATACTAAATTTCCGGATATAATTTACCTGAGATTTGGTGCAAAAATAATAAGCGGTGACAGCAGGGAGAAGCATGAACAGGATATAAAATTTATTGAAAAGCAATCCGGTTATTCCCAGCAGAAAGCCCGCGACTGTAAGAAGACTTATTTTCTTTTCTATAAATATACTTTGGAAGAAATATAAAAATATCCCGACGGAGAAGAGCAAAAGACCATCTTTCAACAGGCCGGATCCCCAGAACAGGAGTGAAGGAAAAAGAAAAAGCGCAAGAAAGAAGAGTTTGTTTTTATTCTCCAGACCCCTGTTAAGGAATTTGTACATGCAGATTAAGCCTGTAAAGGAAAACAGGTTTAATAACACAATATGCACATAGTAATACCCCAGACTTATAAACTGAAATAAAACGTTCAACCGGATAATACTCCTGTTGTCATTGAAAAACATTTCCTTATTGTTCCAGGCAGTCATGCCCATGTAGTACTTTTCTTTCAGATCCTGAGCGTCCGCATGATAGCCAGTGAACATCCGGAGAAAATCCTTTGGGTTGTCCCTGAGTGATTCGAAGATTATCCGGCTGTCATCAAAAAATTTGAATGTATCAGCTGTGCTTTTATCGGTGTAGTATCGGGAATATACAAGGCCCAAACTGATGCCTGCCAATACTTTGAGGACGAACATTCCCTGAAGCCAAGTTGCGGGTATCGAAGGCAGACGAAAAAAAGCGATGCGTGGCATAAGTGCCAGTATCAAACCAGTATAGCCTGCGACCAGGATCCATTGCATAGGCACAAAGTTCAAACCTGTTTTTTCCTTCCTGTGAAGTTTTCAACAGGTCGTGAATTTCACGATTCTTCAAAAATACTGAAATAAATTATCGTTATTTTTGCAGCTCGAAAATCATTCATTTTTATTTCCTCATTCATGTCAGACGTTATGGAACAAGCGGTTACAGTTGATACCGCCAAAGATTTGGGTTTATTGCCTGAAGAATTTCAAAAAATTAAAGAATACCTCGGCAGAACACCGAATTTCACCGAACTCAGCATCTACAGTGTGATGTGGAGTGAACATTGTTCTTACAAAAATTCAATAGTCTGGTTAAAGACATTGCCTAAAGATGGCCCCCACATGCTGGTGGCCGCCGGAGAAGAGAACGCCGGTCTGGTTGGGATCGGCGATGGTCTTGCTTGTGCTTTTAAAATAGAGTCTCACAATCACCCTTCAGCAATAGAGCCTTATCAGGGTGCTGCCACTGGGGTTGGTGGTATCAATCGTGATATTTTTACAATGGGAGCCCGACCTGTGGCTCAGTTAAATTCACTCCGTTTCGGAAATCCCAACCTGGAAAAAACCAAATGGCTGATGCGTGGTGTCGTTAAAGGTATCGGGGATTATGGAAACGCTTTTGGTGTTCCGACGGTTGGCGGCGAAGTCTTCTTTGATGATTGTTACAATGTTAATCCCCTGGTGAATGCGATGTCAGCGGGAATAGTTAAAGTCGGAAAAACAATATCCGCGACTTCCTATGGTCTGGGCAACCCGGTCTTTATTGTTGGTTCAGCGACCGGGAAAGACGGTATTCATGGTGCTACATTTGCTTCCGGTGATCTCCACGAGGATTCAGCGGATGATCTCCCTTCTGTTCAGGTTGGAGATCCTTTTACTGAGAAATTATTGCTTGAAGCCTCTTTGGAGCTGATTGAAACCGGAGCTGTAGTTGGTATGCAGGATATGGGTGCAGCCGGAATTATTTGCTCTACCTCTGAGATGTCAGCAAAAGGGAAACACGGGATGATTATTCATCTTGATAAAGTTCCCGTTCGTCAGAAAAGTATGCAGGCCTGGGAAATTTTATTGAGCGAATCGCAGGAGCGTATGTTAATCGTTGTCAGAAAAGGCAAGGAGAAAGAAGTACAAAAGATTTTTGAAAAATGGGATTTGAATTGTGTTCAGATTGGAGAAGTGACTTCAGGAACACAACTCAAGTTTTACATGAGTGGTGAACTGGTTGCTGATGTACCTGCTGATTCATTGGTATTGGGTGGTGGAGCTCCTGTTTATAACAGGGAATATTCTGTTCCGGCATATTTTTATGAAAGCAAAAGATTTTCAATTGACCAGGTAGAAGAGCCGGAAGATATGCGCAAAGTGGCGGATTTTCTCTTGTCGCACCACAATATAGCATCACGCCGCTGGGTGAGTACCCAGTATGATTCCATGGTTGGTACTGTAAACATGAGCACCAATGCGCCATCAGATGCGGCGATTGTAAATATTAAAGGAACAGAAAAAGCGATCGCGCTTACTGTAGATTGCAATGCCAGATATGTATACGCTGATCCGGAAAATGGTTGTGCGATCGCAGTCGCTGAAGCTGCCAGAAATCTTGTTTGTAGCGGAGCAGAGCCTTCGGCAATTACGAATTGTTTGAATTTTGGAAATCCTTATAACAAAGAAGTATACTGGCAATTTGTACAGGCAATCAAAGGTATGGGTAAAGCCTGCCGTAAATTCCAGACTCCGGTAACCGGAGGGAATGTTAGTTTTTACAACCAGAGTTCAGATGAAGGTCCGGTTTTTCCGACCCCAACAATCGGTATGCTTGGTGTTCTTGAAAACAAAAACAACAGGATGTCACTGAATTTTAAGAATGCCGGTGATAGTATTTTTCTTATAGGTGAATCTGTTAACGATATATCCTCCTCTGAATATTTGTATTCTTTTCATGGAATCAAGACTTCTCCGGCGCCGCATTTTGATCTCGATGTGGAATTCAAGGTGCAGCAGGTTGTGAAAAATCTTATCCGCAAAGGACTGATCGAATCCGCGCACGATGTTTCTGACGGAGGTTTGTTTATTTGCCTTGCGGAATCAGCTATGCCCGGAAATCTTGGCTTTGCCATCGAAACGGATTTCGATTGCCGCGCGGATGCATTTCTTTTTGGAGAAGCACAGGGAAGAATTGTAGTTTCTGTAAGTCCTGAGAAGCTGGATGATTTCGTAGACGCTCTTGCTTCTACAGATGTAGAATTTTCAAACCTTGGTTCCGTTACTGAAGGTGAAATTCTGATCGATGAGGAATCATTTGGAAGCATTCAGGAAGCACGCAACTTGTACGATAACGCGCTCGATAAACTTTTTGCAAACTAATCGAATGGTATCAATCCCAATGAGGGGCGACATCTTTGTAACGTCTCTTTAAAACAGGAATTATAATCAGGATTGATAAAGGAGAAAAGTAGGCGAAATCCATATTCACAAAGGATAAGACGATTGCCAGCAGGAATGCGAATGGTGCTACCAGCACACGCATGAAATTGTATTCCACATATTTTCTGTTTTCCAGACCTTTGCTGAGTTTGTTTTTTGGATTGGAAATGTAATTCCAGAGATCCATCACTTTCAGGCCAACAATAATGATGTTCAGACTATACCAGATGAGAACAGGCTGACGGTAAAGGTATTCTGAATAAAGTGCCGAGGAGAATGGCATGAATGCGATCCAGAAAAGCAAATGCATATTTTTCCAGATTAATTTTCTATTATAGGCGACAAGATAACTCATGATCTTATGGTGAGTGATCCAGAATATTGCCACAACATAAAAGCTAAGAATAAATCCGATAAACTGCTGACTCATATTCCTGAGTATGATCCAGATTTCGCGGTTGGATAAACTTGCATCGAGGTGTGGAACCTTCAGCTCAATGACCAGTAAAGTAATCGCGATCGCGAAAACAGCGTCACTGAAAAAGATGATGCGTTCAATCTGGGATTCCTTTTTGTGATGCTCTGCTGTCATGGAGATGGGTTTTCTTTCGGCAATATTGCAAATTCCAATGATTTGGGCAATGTCTGTTTCATGAGGATAAATTCTGCCTTTTCAAAAAAAAATCTCACCTTTATTCTCTCTACCAAGGTAAAATTATCCGTAATGAAAATTTACACTATGATTTCTTTTGCCCTTATTTGCGTTTTGCAAATAAAGGGGCAGACAAGCATCAATACTACACCTGCAAGCGAACGCTTAGAAGGAATTGCAAAACGCAAGGCCCTTCAGGAAAACTCTTATTTCAACAACCTGAACTTTAGAAATGTCGGACCAACCATTATGAGCGGCAGGGCTGTTGACGTGGATGTGAATCCGGATGATCCGACTGAATTTTATGTTGCCTATGCATCCGGAGGACTCTGGCACACTGTAAATAATGGTCAGTCCTTTGAACCGGTTTTTGATCATGAAGATGTGATCACCATCGGCGATATCGCTGTTAACTGGAAAACCCGAATGATTTGGGTGGGTACCGGTGAAGTAAATAGCAGTCGGAGTTCTTATTCCGGAACAGGTGTTTACGTAAGTACTGATTCAGGTAAAACCTGGTTGAATAAAGGTCTGCCGGAATCACATCATATCGGACGGATTTGTCTGCACCCAACACAACCGGGAACTGCATGGGTCGCGGTACTTGGACATTTATATTCTCCCAATAAAGAACGGGGAGTATATAAAACTACGGATGGAGGAAATACCTGGAAGCAGGTTCTGTCAGTTGATGAAAACACCGGCGCAGTTGATCTTACCCTGGATCCGAACAATCCTGATATTTTATATACATCCATGTGGCACAGGGAAAGACGCGCATGGAATTTTGTTGAGAGTGGAAGTACTTCCGGTATTTATAAGAGTACCGATGGAGGTGAAAACTGGAGTTTACTCACCGGAAATGGTTCCGGTTTTCCCACGGGTGATGGTGTGGGTCGTATTGGTTTGGCAGTTTATCCTAAGAATTCACAAATCATCTATGCCATTCTCGATAACCAGAGTAAAAGAAAAGAGGATGAAAAGCAGGATACCAGTGTTTTATCTGTTAAGCAGTTGAAAGATATTTCGAAGTCAGGTTTCCTGGCACTGGACGAAAGTAAACTCGGCAAATTTTTACGAAATAATGGTTTCCCGGCAAAGTATACCGCTACAGGTGTAAAGGAACTTGTCAAAACTGATTCCATCAAACCTTCCGCCATTGTGGATTACCTCAACGATGCGAATAATTCACTTTTTGATACTCCGATCATCGGTTCTGAAATCTATCGTTCAGAAGATGGCGGTAAATCCTGGAAGAAAACTCATGAAAGTATTCTGAAAAATCTCTTCTATTCCTATGGATATTATTTTGGACGAATTTCTGTTTCTCCATTTGACGATAAAAAAATTCTTGTTTGTGGTTTGCCTCTGATCATGTCTCTGGACGGCGGGAAGACATTCAAAACTATTGATGGTGATAATACCCATGGTGATCATCACGCGGTATGGATCAATCCAAAAAGAGACAAGCACATGATTATTTGCAACGACGGTGGACTGAACATTACATACGATGATGGAGCGCATTGGTTCAAAGCAAATACTCCTCCGGTAGGACAGTTCTATTCGGTGAATGTGGACATGGCTAAACCCTATAATGTCTATGGTGGATTGCAGGATAATGGTGTTTGGACGGGACCATCAACCAACGATAATTCAGTGTACTGGCATCAGGAAGGTCAATATCCATACAAGTTTATCATGAATGGTGATGGCATGCAGGTGCAAGTAGATACTCGTGATAACACCACTGTGTATACCGGATATCAATTTGGATACTACTATAGAATTAATAAGAATGACCCTGAAAATGGCACTGCGATTAAACCGGATAATGATTTGGGAGAACCAAACTTCCGTTTCAATTGGCAAACGCCAATATGGCTGTCGCGTCACAACCAGGATATTTTGTATTACGGATCCAATCGCTTTCACCGTTCAATGAATAAAGGCGATGACATGAAAACACTTTCGCCTGATCTGACACATCATGATAAAACAGGAGATGTTCCTTTTAATACAATTGTTACGATTAGCGAGTCCTCTTCGAGATTTGGATTGTTGTATATCGGAACTGATGACGGGTATATCTGGACAAGTTCTGATGCAGGATACACATGGAAAAAAATATCGGATGGTTTACCTCAGGGATTGTATGTTAGTCGTGTTGTCGCATCCAGACACAAAGAAAGCCGTGTATATGCCACATTGAACGGATACCGTAATGACCATTTCAAAGCATACGTTTACAAGAGTGAAGACGGAGGAATAACATGGCAATCCATCAGCGGTAATTTACCGGCTGAGCCCGTGAATGTAATCCAGGAAGATCCGGTCAATGAAAAGATTGTTTACCTGGGTACCGACAATGGTGCATATTGTTCCCTTAATCAGGGGATGTCCTGGATGACTATAGGTGGAAATCTCCCAAGAGTTGCTGTGCATGACCTGGTAGTTCATCCACGGGATAACGAGCTGGTTTTGGGAACTCATGGAAGAAGTATTTATATCGCTTCGCTCAAAGAAGTTGAGAAAATAACGGATTCAATTGTAAAGCAAAATCTTCATGTGTTTGAATTGGAAAAGACAGAGTGGAATAAACACTGGGGAGAAAAGCAAGATGAGTTTTCCGAACCATTTTCCCCTTCTCTTTCAACTTGCTATTTTTCAAAAGCAAAAGGTGTTTTAGAGGTAAAATTTACTACTGAAAAAGGAGCACTCATAAAATCGATTAAAGATACTGCGGAAGCAGGATTGAATTATCTGGTGTATGATCTCAGTGTAGATCCGGTAAACCTGAAGGCGCTGGAAAAATCTTTATCGGGTAAAACGCAGGTGCATTTAGCTGCTTCTGAAAATAAAATGTACTATTTACCCAAAGGAAAATACAAAATTGAAATTTCCGATCAACAAGGAAATAAAGTAAACTCTGCTTTTGAAATTACAGATCCTGAATCGGGCGGTTCATCGTCCGGGAAACCGGCAGGCGAATCAGAAGAAAATGACATCAAATAAAAAAACGCCCGGGCTTACCGGGCGTTTTTTTATTCTGTGATTGGGATTTATTTCTTCGTTCCCTTCATACTGTTTGATATGAAGTCTCTGATTTTCTCCGTATCCAGTCGCTTGGCAATGATCCTTTTTTGTTCATCCAAAAGATAAATAACGGGAGTAGAGTAGATGTCGTAGTAGTTACGGAAGTTGGTATTGTTATAAAGATCAGATACGTTGATCCACTTGAGTTTATTATCGCGGATGAATTTCTTCCAAAGTTCAATATCGGATTCAATACCTACAGAGAACACTTCTACACTGATTCCATGTTCACGGGCACTATCGCGATAGGCGGAAAGCATTGGAATTTCATGCTTGCAATGACTGCAGGTTGGATCCCAGAAAGCCAGGATGGTAAATTTTTCTTTAATGTCCTGAAGACTGTGCATCACAAAACCCGTGTCGGGCATCACCAGGTTGTAAGCTTTTTCACCAAGGATGTTTGGTTTGATTTTCATCACCCGCTCGTGAATTTTTGCCTTGAGTGTGGAATCCGCCCAGTATGCGTCGTTTGAGAGGTAATATTTCTCCGCGATGTGCACGAATACTTTATCATAACCCATAATGTTGGAGGTCTCATAATAATTCGCGAGAGTGGCCACTGAATATTTGAACACCTCTTTGTTCGCTTTGGATTTTTCGATAATTGTATCTACGGAAGGAATGATAGAATCAGGCAAAGGAACCGTCAACTGTTGAGTATAGGTTTTGATTTTTGTCTGCAACAAAGGAGTGCGCAGCAATCGATCGTCACTGAAGTCTACATTGTCAAGGTAATGTGCTTTGTAGTATCTGAACTGAAATGTAGAATCGGTCACATTGCCTTTCTCATCCTTTGGAGCTTCGGGAACTTCCGGCTCTGACATGGTTTTAATGATCTTAGCCATGAATGTTTGTGGATAGTCATTCATTACTTTGATCCGGTAGTCTTTCACTTCTTTGTCAACATCGGTAATCGCTTTTTTGTAGTAAGCGACACTGTCTTTGTTATCCTTGTTCGCGTCCATCTTCGCCTTCAGAGTCTGCGAATATTTGGTTTTAGCAATGATGAATTTCTGATGGTCATTGAATAGTTTGTTTTCCAATGAACCGGTAATTTTCATGGATTCTACGAAATCAATGGTATCAGTTTCGATAGTGAATTTTTGTTCGTTCACAACGATCTCAAAATACGTGTGGCTTGGTAAGACCACCAGATAGATACCACCCGGGAGTGGCTCATTCCCTTTAAAAACAGCCCAACCGTCGTGATCAACACGAACAGTGTCCTTTACATATTGCTTTTCGCCAAAGTGATTTCCAAGGTAACAAACGGTGTCGCGCAGACCGTTCATACGAATCTTGATTTCATATCCTGTTGCGGCAGATACATGAACGGTGGAAATAAGAAACAGAATGGCGATTAAGAACTGTTTTTGGAAGGAAAAGGAGCTTTTTTGAATCATAGGACTTCGTAATAGCTTGATTTTCAACATTAATTTTTAAGATAGGTTACACAAAAATACAATTCCATACATGCGAAACATGAAGGATTGATAAATAGGGACATGGGACCGGGGGCGAGGGACGTTATAAAGCACAAATTAACAGGCCGGGCAAAGCAATTTTTGCGCCAAATCCACCCGTAATTTCAATCTAAACCCAACCTCAAACTTCGAACCTTAATCCTAAAATCTAAGATCTAAAATCTAAAATCTAAAATCTAAGTTCAAAGGTTCCCCCTCAAAGCCTGTTCTCTTTCGATTGCTTCGAAAAGTGCTTTGAAGTTTCCCTTACCAAATGATTTTGCTCCTTTACGCTGGATAATTTCAAAAAATACAGTTGGTCTGTCTTCAACAGGTTTGGTGAAAATTTGAAGCAGATAACCTTCGTCATCGCGATCGACCAGAATTCCCAGTTTACGAAGCGCGGAAATATCTTCATCGATTTTTCCAACACGTGCTTCCAGTTCATCGTAATAACTACCCGGAACCTGGAGAAAATCAACTCCGCGATTTTGTAATTCTGTTACGGTTTTGATGACATCCTGTGTAATAATGGCAATGTGTTGTACACCGGCGCCATGATAAAATTCAAGATACTCGTCAATTTGTGATTTTTTCTTTCCGGCAGCCGGCTCATTGATTGGGAATTTTACATATCCATTCCCGTTAGAAACCACTTTACTCATTAACGCGGAGTATTCAGTGGAAATATCATTGTCGTCGAAAGTGATGATCATTTTGAAGCCCATCACATCTTCATAGAATTTCACCCACTCATTCATTCTGCCTAATTCTACATTTCCAACACAATGGTCGATGTATTCAAGGCCAAGTGGCTCTGCTTTAAAGGATGCTTTTGCAGGCTTGTATCCGGGCATAAACGCGCCGGTATATCTTTTTCTTTCTACAAATTTATGCAGTGTTTCTCCGTAGGTGTGGATGGAGGCATACCTGATTTCTCCAAATTCGTCAGTGATGGTTTGCGGTTCTGTGTGTGCTTTCGCTCCGCGAGACATTGTTTCATAGAATGATTTTTCTGCATCATCAACCCAAAGAGCAAGTACTTTTACTCCATCGCCATGCTTCAATACATGTTGCGCGATTTCGGAATCAGGTTGCATCGCGGTGGTTAATACAAAGCGAATTTTTCCCTGTTGCAATACATAGGATGCACGGTCACGTACACCAGTTTCCGGACCCGCGTAAGCAACCAACTCAAAACCAAAAGCCCTTTGATAATAGTAGGCAGCTTGTTTTGCATTACCAACCCAAAATTCGATGTGATCTGTACCGAGGAGAGGAAGGAAATCTTGTGACATGGATATGGGGAATATTAAATTGTTGATTTTAGATTGCTGATTTTAGATTGCTGATTATTTGAATTGCTGATTTATGATTGTTGAATTTAGATTGAGGTCTTGAGCTTACTGAATACATTGAGTATTATGATGCCACACTAAACAGGATTTACTAATACGAGTCCTATCTCAATCTACAATCTACAATCTACAATCAGCAATCAACAATCAACAATCAGGTATCTCAAATATTAAGATTTTTTTTCTAAAAATCAAGACCTTAACGTTTCTTCGGAGGTTGCATTCCGCGTTCTTTCGCCATTTGCTCAAGGCGTGCCTGGAATCCGGACTTTTTAACAGGTTTTTTCTTGTTCTCCTGAATTTGCCTGTGAATAGCGTCTTCGTCAATAAATGCTTTGAAGAGATATTGCTGTCCAAAACCAAAAATATTACTCAGGAAATAGTAATAACTTAAACCGGCTGAATAATTATTGAAGAAGCCCAGGAAAAGAATAGGCATCAGATACATCATCCATTTCATTTGCGGATTCATCGCCGTTGACATCTGCATATTCATTCTGGTGTAGATCAATGTCGAAACAGTCATCAGCAGTGTAAACAAGCTCACGTGATCTCCATAGAAAGGAATCTTAAATGGAAGGTTCAGGATACTGTCGTAAGTTGATAAATCGTGTGCCCATAAAAAAGGTTCTTGCCGTAGCTCTATGGAAGCAGGGAAAAAACGGAACATCGCAATCAGAATAGGAAGCTGTAAAAGTCCGGGAATGCATCCTCCCAAAGGATTTACTCCGGCTTTTTTATACAGGCCCATGACTTCCTGTTGCTTTTTCATCGCGTCATCTTTAAATTTCTCGTTGATTTCAGCCATTTCAGGCTGAAGCACTTTCATTTTAGCCTGGGACTTAAATGAGCCATAGGTAAGCGGCAAGAGAATGATACGAACCAGAATCGTCAACAAGAGAATGATGATCCCGTAATTGATGTCAAAGCTGTTCAGGAAATTGAATGTCGGGATGACAAGATATTTATTTACCCATCCAAAAATTCCCCATCCCAATGGAATAAGTTTTTCAAGATTGAGGTCGTCAATTTTCTTAAGGGTCTGGTAGTGGTTTGGCCCTGCATAAAAACGCATGTTGTAGGACTGGACCTGTTTGCGTTCATAGGGAAGCGCAAAGGAAGCAGACATCGATTTCACATAATTTTTATCGGTGTTGGTATATGTTTCTACAACAGGTGAGTCGAATGAGTTTTCCGCGATGAGGGTTACATTGAAGAAATGTTGTTTGAATGAAATCCATTTTACTTTTGTTTTCAGTGATTGTTTTTCATCTTTGGTATAGCTGATGAAATCCACGTCTTCCTCTGCAAAACGATAATAAACAGTTGAAGCCTGTCGTTCGCTTTCGAGACTTTGTTCCTCACGGGCAAGTTGGTCTTTCCAGTCGAGGTTGATGTAACCCGCATTTTGAGAAATGATATCCTGCAGGCCGACGACATTTATTTTGTAATCGACGAGGTAGGAATCTTCTTCAAGAGAATAAACATATTCAATGTATTTATTATCACCGGCAGGTAGTCGCATGGTGACACTTTTCTTATTTCCTGTACTACCGGAGGCCTGAAAAAATAATTCAGATGTATTGATGATACGATTCTGAGCTGAAAGTGTAAGGCTAAAAACACTGGAGTCGGAGGAAAACAGACGCACAGGTTTACCTTCCCAGGATTTATAATCTTTCAATTCAATTGCATGAATTCTTCCTCCCCTGGAAGATACTTCCACTTTAATTTTTGAGTTCTCTAAAGTCAGTATTTGCTCCGTTCCGGTTGCTGCCTGGTAGAATTCTCCAAATTGCTGTTTTTCCTGTGAAGCGATCAGGGAATCATTCGGAATTGCAACTGATGAATCAGGTACATTTTGTGCAGGAATCTGCACCGCTTTGATTGAATCATGTGTTGCCTGAACTACTTGCTGAAGAGCCGCGATGGAATCCTGCTTGTGTTTAGCCGCTGCAAGTTCTTCCTTGCTTGGTTGCGTATAAATAGAATAACCAACGATCAGCAGGCCTATAATCGAAAGACCAATAATGGAATTTTTGTCCATGAGGGATTTTAAAAACGGAGGGCAAAGATAGAAAAAATGGTGAGGCTTTGGTGATTCCTCTGAGTGGCGGGGAATTGATTTTGTGGTTCAAAAGTATGTATAGTAAACAAAAAAAAACCGCTTGGACAACCTGTCCAAGCGGTTAATAATCAGTTGTTTTTGAAGAAGGCAGGAAGTTTTTCCCTGCCAATTTCATTTGTTCTTATTTCTTGAGGAATTTAGCTTGTCTGGTGATTTCCTGAGTATTGCCATCCCGTTTGATTTTGAGATAATAAATACCACCGGCAAGATCTTCCAACCCACTCTTTATAGTGTTGATGCCTTTTTGAACCTTAACGGATTCAGATTTCACCACTTTGCCAAGAACATCTACGAATTCAACTGAGATCTGACCATCAGCCGGTTCAAAGAAGGTGAAGGTGAGTTCACTGTATGCAGGGTTTGGATACAAGGTGAGTTCATCAATTTTGCCTTTACAATTTACAGCGACAGGTTTGCTGGTACTGTAATTACCATCGATATCTACCTGGCGGAGTTTGTAATACTGAATGCCTTCACAATGATCTTTATCGAGGTAAGAGTAGAAACGGGTTTCGTTACAAACTCCGGCACCACAACCCGGGATTGGATTATTCGCGTTTACAATTTCAAAGGATTCCCCATTGTAACTTCTGAGGATTTCAAAATACGCGTTGTTCGATTCAGAGGCGGTTGCCCAATTGCATAGAACGCCTTCTCCATCAGGTTCAGCTGTAAAGCTGATCAATTCAATTGGAAGTGGTTGTTGTGATTGAGCAGTAGAGAAATCAGTATTGAATCCGGACATTCCTGTACGTTGTGTATTTGTCGGAGTGGAAGGAATAAAACATGAACCTTGCAATGACCATGCACCGGCTATGTATTTAGAAACAGTCCAACCCATACCGGTGTTGTTGGTTTCTCCATTATTGTGCAGACGCATAGTGTATGTTCCTGTTCCAACTCCCACACTCGAGTTGAAGGTCCAGTAGCCCTGATCAAACAATTGTAACGCGTCATAAGTGTTGATTACACATTCTGTGGCCGTAGGACCTACTACAGGAGCCCATGGACTTGTGAGTGTAAAGGTTCCGGTAAGATCGTATGCGGTAACCGGGCTGGCGGTATATTGTATTTCTGCCAGGTTATAGAAAGACGTACTTCCAAGTGGGAAATTCCATGTTTGCAAGCCTGTATTCAGTGCGCGACGTAAATTTCCGATAACATAACTGTTGGCGTTACCGATCGTAACCAGTCCGGGTGAGGTATTTGTTTTATGATATACCTTTTGTACACCGGTCACAATTTTACCGGAAGTGAAAATCAAGGAATCCAAAACGTTCATATCATTAAATCCGCCGACAGTAAGTGTCAATGTGGAAGCCGGACTTTGATTCATTTTAACATTGTAGAGATCAATGTTGCTTACAAGATTGGTATATGTCTGTGCAGCTGCTCCATTGAATTCATACGTACTTCCGGTTGCTACAGCATGCGTAGTCGTACCTCCGTTATTGGTCCAGTTTCCTGCAACTTTGAAGTATTTAGCATTTGGAATCCATTGACCGGTTGGAGCTGCTGTATTCAACAGGAAGTTTCCACGCATTTCTACGTTATTGTTTGGTGTAAGTGTTCCCCCAGATTTACTCATGGTTAAATTCCAGAGGGCACTTGTTCCTGTGAAATTTCCGGACATCTGCTGGACAGCATTTCCGATGAACTGGATTGTTGAACCGTTACCGCAAACCAGTGTACCATTATTGGTAAGGTCACCACAAATTGAAAGTGTAATTCCAGGATTAATGGTCAGCGTTGCACCTGCATTAATGACAAGATTTTTCACACTTGTATTGGCTGTGATGGTAGGTTGATTTGGTCCGCCCTGGATAACACATGTAGATGGTCCGCCTGCACATGTACCCATAGTGGTAATACAGGAAGGATCCCAGTTAGTCGAAAGTGGCGCAGGTGCCCAGGTAGTACTTCCGGCATCCGGTCTCCAGTACTGAACGTTAGGCGCTCCGATATTAAGTGGGGTTACACCCGGGAAATTCAGTGTGAAACCAGAAGTTGCTCCACCGGCGTAATTAGCGAAGTGAGAAACAAGAAGTACAAAGGTTTGAACAGTTCCTGCAGTAGCATTAAGAATGTAAGCACTGTTCCAACCTCCGGATACGGCACCAGTTTGTGAGACAGAAGTTGTTCCTGCAATTGTATTCAAACCTGATGTTCCAACAGCAGAGTAGTTACAAGAACGGAATGGGAAGGTTCCTGATGTTGGGTTTGTCTGAATCAGCGAACAATAGCTTCCCATACCGGTAGTCTCCCAGATTTCAAAATCATAATCGGAGAATCCGTTATTAGGTGTAATTGTAAACTGAAGCAAACTGCCAGGTCCTGTAGAAGTAGTAGAGAAGGTGTACCAAACACCAGAAGCTTCGTTTGAGAAAAGACAAGTACCACCTTGCAAGTCACAAATATTTCCGGAGCCTGTAAAACCGGGATCGGCAACTGTTGTATTCGCCGTACAAACCGGTGTTGCAAGGTCACAGTCCTGATCCGGAATTGGAGGGAAGGTTGATGCACCGTCAATGGCCATGATATCGAAGGTTCCGGTTGCAGCACCTCTACCATCTACACGGATATAATAGGTTGTATTAGGTAATAATCCGGTTACGTTCAGGTCGGAATTTCTTCCTCCTCCTGAACTACACAAAGTAAAATTATCGTTACATGCAACTTGAACAAGTCCGCCACAAGCGCCGGAATACAATGCAATTTGGGAATCTGTCATTGAACGTAATCGTGTCCGTATTTTCAGACTTGTTCCCGTTGCAGATGTAGTAACTGTATACCAGACAGTATTCAATGAACCTGCATCCCAGCACGAAGCCGGACCTGTATCACTTGCGCCGGTTCCGCTGGAACAGATATTCGTTTGGTATGTTGCGCTCACACCGAGCGTCAGGGGAACAGCCCCTGAACACAAATCATTTGCAGGAGTACATCCGGAGATTGCGCAAATGCGGAAAGTTCCCGGTGTTGCACCTGTATTGGACCAGACTCTGACATAGTAAACAGTTCCGGCTGCAGGAGGAACAACAGTCAACGCCGGCATGTTCGCGCCTGCAGAGTTGTCATCACAACCTATCATTGTTGTAAGAGCGCCACAGTTTCCTGTATATACAGCCATCCCTAAATCTGTTGCCGACGTGCCGGTTGATCCGGGTTGGACAGATATTGAATGGGGCTGGGTACTTACTGAAGTCATCGTAAACCACACATCACCGGTTACTCCATCCACAAACCCGGCACAACCAGGGTTGGTGTATGTCGCGGCAGGAGTTGGGGTAGCACAGGCAACAGTATAGTTGACCGCACCGGTACAGGATGATCCTGTAATTGGAGTAATCACAGTACTTGTCGGAGGATTGGCACAGGCATCATTTGGCGGTGCACCAAAAGCGGATGGTGAAATCGAGAATCCAAAGTTGGTAGATGCTGCTGCTGCAGTATCGTTATCAATCAGGAAGTAGTAAGTGAAACCAACTCCAAGTGTTAAACTATTGATGTTGATCGCTGATCCACCAGCTCCGATATTGTATGCAACCAGTGAGCCTGCTGTAGGACATGCTGTGTAAATGAAAATCCCCGGATTTGTATTTGCCTGGGTGTTGAAGAGTGAAATGTCATAACAACCGGATGCTGTAGGAGTGAATGCAAAAAGGTAGTCACTACCTGAAGTCGCAAGGTTTCGTGGAGCAACGTTATTCGTATCAAAGTTGTTATTGAACCCTGCGTTGTTCATCAGCCATGCTGTCGGAGCAACGTTGGTGCTATAACTGCCTACAGAAGGGTTTGCAGGGTCATAAAACCAGCAGGTGATATCGTTAGCTGTGGCACATGTAGTTCCCGGAGGACGGAGTTGAATAGAAAAGTTGCCAACCCAGTTGTCCTGATCGCTTTCTACACGCACAAAAAAAGTTTCGGTTACGTTACAGGGTCGACCGGAAATAAACAGATAAGGGTTTCCGGGAGAGCCTCCGTTGCTGGCATCATCCGCAGAAACCAGAGTAAATGCTCCGCATGCCCCTGTATAAACAGCCATCTGAGTTGTAAAAGTGCTTGGGCAGGTATTGTTGATGAGCAATTCGAAGGAAGTGATACCTACAGGTTTTGTAAACGAATACCATACATCATTTGAATAAGTGGTTGCAGGCCATGCAGCCGGTTTTGGTGGGTTAACCGCCGCCATGGTAATTTGTTTTGACATCACCAGAGTCTGGTTGTTCAGTGTGGTGATCGCACCCGGATTAAAGGCGAGTGCAGTAGGAGCGTTACAGCTGTCATTCACCGGGTTACCCGCAACAGGGGCCCATGTGAAAAGTTGGTTGGTTGTAGTTTTGGTTGAAACTGTATTAAACAAAACTGATTTTCCCCAGGATACACCGGCTGTTTGAACAGCACTGTTGTTTTGGGAATAATAGTCGCCGGTACAATATCCTGAAATTCCAATAGAAGCTCCTCCTGAAATACTTACATCAACAGCACCGGCTGCTTGTTGATAAGCGAATAAAATGTTTCCGGATGCAGTCACAACTTTTGCCTGAAAATTCATCGAAGCAGCAGCAGCATTACTTCCCCAAAGAACATTGAACCATTCAACTGTCAGGGTACCGAAAGAATAAATCCATGCAACACGACCGGTAGCGGAAGTTTTCAAATCATCCCACATCGGGGCAATAAGGGTGCTCGGAGCAGTGGATATGTCATTGGTCGGTAATGCTCCGCCCGGGTTTTGGAACGAAATAAATCCATTCGATGAAATGTAGAAACTAGTGTACCTGATACCACCAAAGTTGACTGCAAAACCAGTCGGAGAAATCGGACCGATCAAAGATTCGTCAACGTTGGCTCCGATAGGAGTACCCTGGGTGGCAGTAGTTGCCGGCGCACCTATTGTAGTAAAGGCGGCAGTACTGGCTGTAAGGTTATACTGTATCCCGGGTAATGCCATGGCTGAAAAGCAGGAGGAAAATAGAGCCAGGGTCAACACAAACAAATTACGGGTAAAGTTGATTTTCATGGTTTGTGGTTTATTCGTTTGATTAGTCGATTTAGATTATCATGTTTGAAAGCCTTATCAGATAAGGGTTTTCGCAGTTTGTCTAATTTATTTTACCAAAACATATCCTTTATTTCCAAAGCCAGGAAATATCCCCCCACAATAAGCCTTTTTGGATGGTCAAATCTAATGATTTTTTATTTAAAATTCAATTAATTGTCCCTTAACTTATCATATAATTGGTGAATGACCCAAATCCATTTGGCAAAGTGTTTTTCATGAGGGTGAATGAAAAATTTAGGTTAAATGATGAAGTTCTTAGGCGAATTCAAAGAAGGATTTTAACTTGCGGCAATAAATCAGGAATAAATATGAAAAAACCAATACTTCTCTGCATTATTTTGATTTTTGGAGGTATTCTTCTCCAGGCTCA
This sequence comes from Bacteroidota bacterium, assembly GCA_016720935.1. Classification (NCBI taxonomy): domain Bacteria; kingdom Pseudomonadati; phylum Bacteroidota; species Bacteroidota bacterium. The sequence continues at coordinate 677,612 of JADKJP010000007.1, read as the reverse complement.
ACCTACACTTACCTCTGTAAACAATCCTTTGGTGGGTCAAAGGTATTATTACAGAAATACGGATACGATTGCTCAGCCAGGTGCTGCTGGACAGGGGCAGACCTGGAATTTCACAAATGTACAGGTGACGTTGAACACTACCATTGTAAATTATGTTTCACCGGCATCAACACCACATGGCGCATCATTTCCCGGTTCCAACCTTGCCGCTTATACAATTCCCGGTGAGTATGAATATTTTACTACTAACGCAAACGGATATTTATTCAATGGCAGAGGTTCGTCCAACGATATTGTTTCAATTACCGGATCGAATTATGCATTTTTTAGTTACCCATTCCAATTTGGATCAAGCATTGTGAATACTATCAGTGGTAGTACCAATGCAGGTACCATTTCAGGAACTGTTACCATCACAGGTGACGGAACCGGTACTTTGAAATTACCAGCAATCACTTACAGCAATGTTTTACGTGTAAAGCGGGAGGAGAACATCACTTATAGTTTCGGACCGGGCGTTGATGAAAATATCCTGACGGTAAGTTATTTCTGGTATTCTGCAACACATGCCGGACCACTCATGAAACTGGTTACATCGACTACTTCCGGTATTGCAACCGGCTACACGAAATATGTTGGTGTAGCTGACTTTGGATTGGGTGTTGATGATATCTTTAAGCCAACTATTTCTGAAATCAGTATTCATCCGAATCCGGCTTCCGGTAGCACCGAAGTTTCTTTTGTTTCTATGCAGCCTTCTGAAGTGCAATTTAAAATCATGGATCTTACCGGCAAAGTATGGAAAGAATGGAGTCACAACTCATTCCCCGGAGAAGCTTCTTTGCAGTTGGATGTTGCTAGTCTTCCACGCGGAATTTATCTGCTGTCAGCCTATTCTGAAGGGACAATTCGACAAAACAGATTGATTTTACAATAAAGAAATTCTATACAAACAAAAAAAACCGGGATCTGTCAAGATTCCGGTTTTTTTATTTTTATGTAAAAATATTTATGCTGAGGATTGAAATTGAAACAGCAAATATTTATTTCATCATTCATCATTCACTATTTACTGAATTCAATCCATAGCCAATTTCGATCTGTCCAAAGCTGCTCTGACAAATCGAACAAAAAGCGGATGGGGATTTTCAACTGTGCTCTTGTATTCAGGATGGAATTGTACTCCAACAAACCAGGGGTGATTTTTTAATTCAACGATTTCTACCAGGTTGCTTTCAGGATTAACTCCGGAAGCAGTCATTCCCGCTTCCTCAAAATCTTTTAAAAATTTATTATTGAATTCGTAACGATGCCGGTGTCGTTCGCCTATTTTTTCCTTCTTGTAAACACTGGCGGCTTTTGTTCCTTTGTGAATTGTGCAGGTGTATTCACCCAGACGCATAGTGCCACCTTTTTTGGTAATTCCTTTTTGTCCTTCCATGAAATCAATCACGGCGTGTTTTGTCGCGGGGTTCATTTCGGTGGAATGCGCGTCTTTCCAACCCATCACATTTCTTGCAAATTCAATTACCGCGCATTGCATCCCCAGACAAACACCAAGGAATGGTATGTTGTTTTCGCGTACAAATTGTATGGCTGAAATTTTCCCTTCAATTCCGCGATCACCAAAACCCGGGGCGACCAATACTCCGTGCAATCCACCAAGTTTGGCGGCGGCATTCGTAGCGTCCAGTTTTTCTGAATGTATCCATTCCAGTTTTACTTTGGATTCATTGGCAACGCCGGCATGAATAAAAGCTTCAGCGATGGATTTGTAAGCGTCTTTCAACTCAATGTATTTACCAACAAGCCCAATCCGTACTTCATGAACAGGGTTTTTTAGTTTGCCCAGAAATTCCTTCCATTGAGCAAGTTCAGGTTCCTGTTGAAGAGGAAGTTTGAGTTTGTTTAAAACAACTTTATCAAGTTGCTCTTTATACATCAGAAGAGGAACATCGTAAATTGTTTCCGCGTCAATGGACTCAATGACCGCATTCACGTTTACGTTGCAAAACAATGCGATCTTGCGACGGATTTCGCTTGACAAAGATTTTTCAGTCCGGCAAACAAGAACATCCGGCTGTACTCCCAATTCAAGCAATGCTTTTACGCTGTGTTGTGTTGGTTTGGTTTTTAATTCACCCGCAGCGGCGAGATAAGGAATCAGGGTAAGATGAATGGAAAGAGCTGAACTTCCCAATTCCCATTTCAATTGACGGACTGTTTCAACATAGGGAAGGGATTCAATGTCACCAACTGTTCCTCCGATTTCAGTAATCACCACATCGAATTCACCGGTTTCACCCAGCAGTTGAATTCGCCTCTTGATTTCATCCGTGATGTGCGGGATGATCTGAACTGTTTTGCCAAGATAGGCGCCTTCACGTTCTTTATTAATAACGGTCTGATAAATCCTTCCGGTTGTAACGTTATTGGCCTGTGATGTAGGAGCATTCAGAAAGCGTTCATAATGACCCAGGTCAAGATCGGTTTCAGCGCCATCGTTAGTGACGAAACATTCACCATGTTCATATGGATTGAGTGTTCCGGGGTCAACATTGATATAAGGATCGAGCTTTTGAATGGTTACTGAATAACCTCTTGCTTGTAATAATTTGGCCAGGGAAGCCGAAATGATCCCTTTGCCAAGAGAGGAAGTTACACCTCCTGTTACGAAAATATATTTTGCTGAAGCCACCGTGTTGATCCTTTAGAGGGTTAAACCTTTTGTGAGTTGAAGAAATTCCGAAAAGAAAAAATCATCAACACGGGGTACAAAATTAAGAATAAGCGACAGAGAAAAAAAAATAAATGCAGATTTGGTTATTTTGCGGGCTCTTGTTTAGCCATAATCATGAATCCGAAGCGTTTAATCTTTTGCCTCTTTCTTTTTATTTTTGAAATAAGCTCCATTCCCTTGTTTGCAGAAGGAAATGACAGCACTATTGTTCAGAATAAGAAAACCTGGAAGCAGCAATTCAAAGAGGATTCTCTGTATTCTTTCCGCAGTTCAAAAGGATATTTCCCGATGTTGCTGCATAATTTTGGAGAACAGGCATCGGCACCCTTTCACATGACAGGGTCCCAGGCATTACAGGTTGCCGGGATATGTGCCGGGACAGTCGGGTTTTATTTTCTTGATCCCGATATTGAAAAAAGTGTCAGACCATTAAAAGACAGGAATCCATGGTTAAAATACATTAGCCCTGAATTTACACAGTTGGGTGACTATTATGGATATGGTTTGTTGGCAGCTTATGGTGGTTATAGTCTGATTTTCCATGAACGAAAGGCATTGCATACAGCTGTTCTCGCAAGCCAGGCTGCAATTACTGCAGGGGTATGGGTTCGCATCATCAAAATTGGAACCGGACGCATGCGTCCCGGCGCGACATACATGGATCGGGAATACAACAAGGATCACTGGTTTGGTCCCCTGGCACAGTTTGATCCGGAAATAAAAAGGGGGAGAAGTGTTGCTGCATTTGACGCATTTCCGAGTGGTCATACAGCTGCCGCGTTTTCAATCGCTACAGTTTTTGCATTGCAGTTTGAAGATAAGAAAGCGGTGCCTTACATCGCTTATTCACTGGCTTCGTTGGTGGCAGTAAGCCGCTTGGTGGAACACGAGCATTGGGCATCGGATCTGCTTCCTGGTGCTGCCATTGGTTATGCCTGCGGCCGGCAGGTTGTAAAGCATTACCGGAAATTATTTCGTACGGATTCGGGGGCATCCCGAAAGCATAAAACTGCTTCTTCTGTTTATTTTACGAATTCCTCGATACCGCGCATTCATTATTCATTGATCTTTTGAAAGCAGAAGTAAACACTGCTTTGCATCCTGAATGCGGATTTGAACCTCTTAAAAAGTCATGTTCATTCCGAAGCTTGGAAGAATCGGAAGCTGGTAGACTCTTGAATTCGTCACACGGTTGACATAAAAGATATTGTCCCGATCATACACATTTGTTACACCGGCAACAACTTCCAGTGTTGAGTTTTTTGAAATGTGAAATGCACGTTGCAATGAAATGTCGAGGCGATGGAAGTAGGAAAGACGACCTTTGTTCAACTCTCCGTAGAAAATTCCCAGTTGACCATTTTGATTGGAAATGTTTGAACCGGATCCTTCAGGTAAAATCAACTGTTCGTAAAAGCCCTGTGTTTGGGTGAATGGGAATGGTGAGCCAAAATTCCAGCGAACGTTTGCCTGCCATGCATCTTTCTTTCCAAACTTGTAGGAAACAACCAGGTTAACATTGTGACGACGATCGAAGCTGGGTTCGTAGGTGCGGACTCCGTCAAATCTTTTGACATAGCCAAGAGAGTAAACCGCCCAAACGTATAATTTGCGGTAATCGTATTTCAGCAGGAAGTCAACGCCTCTGGCTGTTCCGGATTCAATGATGAAATCCTGTTTCAGATAATCCGGTTTTTCGCTGTGCTGTCCGTCGTCTTCGTAAATTTTATCACGGTTAATATTTTCAAGCTGTGTGAAGTCTTTGAAATATGCTTCAACGTTTAACGAAAGATGTAAAGGCAGATCAATTTCAATTCCACCGATTGCATGCTTTGCTTTTTGCAAACGCGATGTCACATCTTTTCCATCAAATTTGGAGGGTAAATCATCCGAACCGGATAAGAAGCCATAAAATAAATTCACCACATCACGATCGGAGGATGCTGACAAAAGATTTTGGCTGTAATATCCTCCTGCTGCTTTGAGCCTGATTTTATCACTCAGATTAAATTTCAAACCGATGCGGGGTTCGAGGGAAGATTCCGATAAGGAGGAATAATAGTTGTAGCGTATCCCGGGTTCGATCACAAATTTTCCGGCGATCTTTTTATATTTCAGAAAAGCCGCCAGTTCGGTAGTATTTTCAGTTTGTCCATTGCTGGAGCCATAATTATTTGTGAACTGATAATCGGTTTTAAAGCCCAGCAATTCCAGACCATATTTCAACTCATCCTTGCCAAGGAAATAAGAGAAATTCAATCCGGTATTGAATCCGCGGATTTCACTGTAGCGGTCACGACCGTCTGGTTCTTTGAGACGGATTTTATATCCTGAGTAAGCGAAATTTCCATCAATCAGAACCGATGAGCCGGAAGGTACAAGTAGAAAATTACTTCCGAACCCTGAACTCGTCCAATGCAGGTTGGTCGCTTCGTTGTAATCGACATTGTCTTCAAAACGGAAACCGAACAGATTCACTTTGCTGCCGGAAGAACTGTTGAAAGAAAGCTTCCCATATACATCCGTAAAGGAATAGGGGAGACCGGCAGAATCGAGGTTGTTGTAAAGTGATTTGGATGTTTTGTCCAGATAGGAATTTTTAACTGTGAGAAGAAAAGAAGAACTGCCTTCCTGATCTTCTTTTTCTTTTTTCAGCGGTCCTTCCAGAAGTGCTTTTGCCGTGAAGGTATTAGCGCTCACTTTTCCCGCGATTCTTTTTTTATTTCCATCACGGGTGGTGATATCCATGATTGAAGAAATGCGGTCTCCGTATTCGGCATTGAAACCTCCTGTATAAACATCCGCTGCACGGATGATGTCGGCGTCGAATACTGAATATAGTCCTATGGAGTGAAACGGATTGTAAATTACCATACCATCCATCAGCACTTTATTTTGGATAGGTGTACCTCCCCGGATATACAATTGTCCGCCCTGATCGCCGGAAAAAATTACTCCCGGAAGTACTTGCAGGTATTGGGCAAGATCCGGTTCGCCGCCAACTGTCGGGATTTGCTTTATTTCTTTTGGTGTAATTTTATTTACTGAAATACGTACATCGGTTTTCTTCTCTTCACTTTCAGCAGAAACATTTATTTCTTTCATCTGAACAGCGGACTTTTTTAAAAAGATCTTTCGTGTTAAGAGGTCTCCGCTCTTCAAAGTCAATGGCATGATAATGCTGTCAAATCCTATGGAAGTGATCAACAAAGTGTAGCTGCCCGGAGGTACCTTGGAGATGGAAAAAAATCCGTCCAGATTTGTCTGAGCGCCATAGGTAGTACCTTTCAGATATACACTGGTATAAATGGATGGTTCTGTTGATTCTGCTTCGTATACAAACCCACGGATTTCAGCGGTTTGTGCATGGAGGCCTAAATTGAATAAGATTCCCAGCAGGGAAAAGAATAGAATTCTGCGCATATGAAATTTACTTGCGGCAAATGTAACCAATGGGCTGATATTTACTCCATTTGATTGTAATAATTTGGTCAGGATGTAAGGCCCTGCTTTTTGAGTTAACACTTTATGTTAATACTTCATGAAAACAGCACCTTCTTTTCAGTTCAAAAAAAACTATCGAAGAAAAAATTACTTAGCTAATGATAAAATTGTTTCAAATTCTTCTTTAGTCAAAGGCATCACAGAAAGTCGCCCGATTTTTACAAGACCGATATTGCTTAGAGACTTTTCACTCTTAATTTGTTTTAAAGTGACACTATTTGGAAGTGCTTTTTCAGCTTTTAATTCAACGGAAACCCATGCAATGTCGGATGTCGTAGGGTCCTGATAAAATTCTTTTGAAACAGACGCGATTCCAATTACGGATGACTCATTACCACTATGATAAACCAGGACTTTGTCGCCTTTCTTCATTCCTTTTAAATGAATGCGTGCCGCATAATTACGAACGCCATCCCAGCTGGTCTTGCCATCTTTCAGCAGATCATGCCAGGAATAGGTTTCGGGATCGGATTTTACGAGCCAGTAGTTCATCTTTGGTTTCGGGTTCCGGGTTTCGGGTTCCGGGTTGGATTCGGGTAAATTAGAAAATTAGTTTTTTAATTTCTGTTCATCTGAGCAGAACTCAAATTTATTTTAAGAAATATTATATTTCATTTTAACTCGGAACTCGGAACTCGGAACTCGGAACCAAAAATCAGTGGAGTATTTTATACACCAATTCCTTCATCAGTTCTCCGTCATCAGCGCTGGATGGTTTGATGCCTTTGGCGCGGAGGTCATAATCGCGGATGAAACTGATATTGCGTACGCAGTGATCCCTGGAATAAGCCTTTGCAGCTGATTCATAATCCTGAACGAAATAGGGATGGACACCTAAGATGCTTGCAACATTATTTTGTGAACGGTCCACAAGAGAATGAAGCGTAAGAAGTTTGTGAAAATAAGAATAGAGTTGTGGAATGGTGAACTGAATCGGATTGCTTTTCGGGTTAGCGCTGAAATAATTTACGATCTGATTTGCTTTCAGAATATTTCTTTTTCCCAAAGCGTTTTGCAGTTCAAAAATATTGAATTCTTTACTGATGCCGATATTCTCTTCAACGTGTTTCGCTGTAATCTCATCACCGGCTTTCAGGTTGAGTAATAATTTATTTACTTCATTGGCAATACGACTGAGATCCGCGCCCAAATATTCAGCCATCAGCACACAAGCTTTTGGATTGATGCGATGTCCTTTTGATAAAACATACTGATTAACCCATGCGGGAACTTTGTCCTGATAGATTTTTTTTGATTCAAAAACTACTCCTGCTTTGTCAAGTACTTTTGCAACCTTAGTACGTTTATCGATGGTTTTGTATTTGTAACAAAACACAAGGATGGTAGTAGGCGTCGGGTTCTGAAGATAATCCAGGAAGTGATCTTTTGAATCATTCTTTTTTCCACTTTTACCTGCACCATCAGCAGATTCTTTTTTTCCAGCAAGGTCTTTGATGTCCTGTGCTTCTTTTACAATGACTACCTGATAATTGGACATCATCGGGTAGCGTTTCGCATAACTGAAAAGGGTCGGAAGGTCAAGATCTTTTCCATAGAGTACAGTCTGGTTGAATTCCTTTTCGCTTTCTGTAAGGACTTCGTTCTCTATGTAATTGGCGATCTGATCAATGTAAAAAGGCTCTTCCCCCTGCAAAAAATAGACAGGTGAATAGATCTTTTTCTTAAGTTCAGCTATGATCTGATCGTAGGTCATGCAATTTTCACTTAGAAACGCAGATGTTTTACTGTGAGTCCGTTATTAATTAATTCATTCAGTGAAGCAATGCCGATTTTCAGGTGCGCGTTCACATATTTTTCGGTTACTTTTTTGTCACTTTCCGCTGTCTTTACTCCTGCAGAAATCATGGGCTGGTCAGAGACAAGCAAGAGAGCGCCAGTAGGTATTTTATTGGCGAATCCGGCGATAAATATGGTAGCAGTTTCCATGTCAATTGCCATGGATCGTGTTGTTTGAAGATACTTTTTAAATTCTTTATCGTGTTCCCAGACACGGCGGTTGGTGGTGAAAACCGTTCCGGACCAATAATCGCTATCATTGTTCCGGATAGTTGTGGAAACCGCTTTTTGCAAACTGAATGCGGGAAGAGCAGGCACTTCAAGAGGGAGGTAATCGTTGGATGTTCCTTCTCCGCGAATCGCGGCGATGGGGAGAATGAGATCTCCCAGTTTGTTTTTCTTTTTCAGCCCACCACATTTTCCCAGGAACAATGCAGCCTTGGGAGCGATAGAAGACAGGAGATCCATGATGAGAGCCGCGTTCGGACTACCGATCCCGAAGTTGATGATGGTGATGCCGTCATGTGTCGCGTTTGGCATCGGCTTATCCAGACCGTTAATTGGAACATTGTTCCATTCGCTAAACAACCGTACGTAGTGATTAAAATTGGTCAGGAGGATATATTTGCCAAAATCCTTTAATTCCGTACCGGTGTACCGGGGAAGCCAGTTTTCAACAATTTCTTTTTTATTATTCATAAAGGTATTTTCGTAAAAAAAATTAGGGTGGAATTACCAAAACTGCATTTCCCGGAGTACAAGTTTAAGCTAAGGTCAGATACCTCTGGCGGACAAAGTTTAAAAATTTTCGACATAGTTCGGGGAAAATATGTTCGTTTAAGTCCGGAAGAATGGGTAAGACAGCATATTCTGCACTTTTTGATCCTCGATAAGCATTATCCGAAATCCCTTACCGGTGTAGAGAAAAGGGTGGTAGTGAACAGGTTGGAGCGAAGATACGATATTCTCATCCATGATTCGGACATGAAACCTATGCTTTTAGTAGAATGCAAAGCCCCGAATGTAAAAATCACACAGGAAGTCTTTGATCAGGCTGCCAGGTATAATCTGACTGTCGATGCCCGGATTTTTATTCTGACAAATGGTTATGAGACCTTTTGCTGCACCCTTGATCATGCTAACAAGAGTTATCATTTTCTGGAAGAAGTCCCTTTCTACGAAAAACTTTGACAAATCGAAGATTTGATGAAGGAATATTGTAGGGACTGGAGAGACCTTGGTCATCCGAAAAATTCAAATTACCTTGTGCCTTCTGTTTAGCTAAAAAATCTATTATCCATGAAAAGAACTTTTGGCCGGATGTTCCTCGGAGCATTTCTGGTGACCCAATCCTTATTTACATTCGCCGCTAATCCTCTGGCAAATAATGCTGTGAGCGGTACTCAGCGAAATGTCGCGGAGTTGAATTTCAACGGTGCCAGAATTAAAGCCGGTGAATTAATCATCAAAGTCAAGCCTGAATTCCGTTCACAATGTTCTCCAACTGAGATTTCTGAATCGAAACTCAGTGTTGTGCTGCAATCTTTACAGGCAAGCGGTTTGAAGAAAAGATTCCCTTCAAAGCAGGCTCCTGTCATGGCACTAAACAGAAATGGCGAAAAACCTACGGATTTGAGTCTGATTTATTCTGTTTCTTTTCCTGCGGATCTGAATATTTCAGATGTGATTACTAAAGTGATGGCTACCGGTAGTGTCGCTTATGCTGAGCCGGTCTACTTAAACCAGATGGATTACACTCCGAACGATCCACAAATTGCTTCGCAGTACCAAAACGCGAAAATCAATTTGTACAATGCCTGGGATGTTTGGAAAGGTGATACAAATACTGTTGTAGGAATTGTCGACAGTGGCACAGACTGGGATCATCCGGATCTGGCAGGAAATATTAAGTATAACTGGAATGATCCGATTGATGGCACAGATAATGACAACGATGGATTCATTGATAATTTCCGCGGGTGGGATGTAAGTGAGAATGATAATGACCCGATGGTGGTGAACAGTGATCATGGTTCACACGTGAGTGGTTGTGCCGCCGCAGTAACAGATAATGGAGTAGGAGTTGCAGGTCCGGCTTTCCGTTGCAAATTTCTTCCTGTGAAAGTTTCACTTGATGCAAGTTCTACATCCATTGATAATGGATACGACGGAATCGTTTATGCAGCGGATCATGGCGCGGATGTGATCAACTGTTCATGGGGACGTACAGGTGGTATCAGTCAGTTTGAGCAGGATGTAATTACCTACGCTACGATAGATATGGATGCACTTGTTGTAGCTGCTTCCGGAAATGATGGACTTGAAGAGGAACATTACCCAAGTTCTTACAAATATGTATTGAGTGTCGCCGCGACTACCAGTACCGACAGCAAAGCGGGATTTTCAAATTTTGGATATTCCATTGATGTTTGTGCTCCCGGAAACCAGATTTATTCAACTGTATTCAATGATACTTATACAGCTTACAGCGGAACATCCATGGCTTCTCCGATAGCAGCCGGATGCGCGGCGATTGTGAAATCCAGATTTCCTACTATGAACGCCTTGCAGGTTGGTGAGCAATTGCGAATCACTTGTGATGATATTTATAGCGCAAGTGGAAACACCCCTTACCGTAACAAACTTGGTAAAGGAAGGGTGAACTTGTTTACTGCCATCACCGATTCTGTTTCTCCGGGTGTTGTAGTGGAGAGTCTTGACATTACTGATAATAATGATAATGCATTCGTGATCGGTGATACGCTGGATATGACCGCTGTATTCAAAAATCTGCTGCGTCCAACAGCGAACCTGACCTGTGTATTGTCTACGACAAATACGGCTGTTACTGTTTTGAACAGTACATTCACTCCGGGTGTAGTAGGCACATTGGCTACAGCCACCAATTCCGGAAGTCCATACAAAGTGGTGATCAATCCTTCCGCAGGAGCAAATACGGAAGTTCGTTTCAAAATTACGATGACCGATGGAACGTGGTCAGATGTTTATTCATTCATTCTGATCGTGAACGTGGATTACATCAATATCGCGATCAATGATGTTGCATCGACAATCACAAGCAAAGGACTTATTGGATACAATGCCAGCGGCCAGCTGGGTGGATTAGGATTCACTTATATGGGAGGCGCTACAATACTTTATGAAATGGGTCTGATGATTGGCGCTACCGGAACACAGGTTTCTGATTGTGTACGCGGTGATGGTTCCGGCTATGATGAAGATTTCGCTTCGGTTCTCGCTGTGTCAAGTCAGGAGCCGGGAGTTTATTCTGATTTTGATGCTTATGGGAAGTTCCGTGATAACGGACTTACATCCGTATCACCAATCAGCGTATTTGTAACTCATCGTGCATACGCATGGATGGCACCCGCTGACAGAAAATATATCATCGTAGAGTATACTATTAAAAATACAAGTGGAGGAAATTTATCTAATCTCTTTGCGGGATTGTTTGCGGATTGGGATATACCAGCTTATGCAAACAACAAATGTTCTGTCGATAACAGTCGAATGATGGGTTATGCATGGAGTACTGATGTCGCTGGTCTGTATGCCGGAATGAAATTACTTTCTCCGGGTGCTTTCAACAGCTATGCGATTGACAATATCAGCGGAGGGAACGGAGGTCTGGATATGTTTGATGGTTACAGCAACGCGGATAAGTACTTATCTCTGTCTACATTCCGTCAGGATGGCGGGACTTCCGCGGCAACAGGAAATGATATTATCCAGATAGTTTCAACAGGTCCGTTCAATCTGGCAAACAATGATTCAGTAAAAGTCGCATTTGCATTGATTGCCGGTGAGGATTTAAGCATGATTCAGGCAAGCGCTGATGCTGCTCAGATTCGTTATGACAACCTGAGCACCGGCATGACCGAGATTCCGATGTCCGGAGCATTTTCTTTATCGCAGAGTTATCCAAACCCGGCAAATAATCAAAGTACGATTAGTTTCGTACTTCCTCAGGCAAACGAGACTGAATTGTCAATTTACACAACTATGGGTGAGAAGGTCAAATCTGTTGTTTCTGAGAAATTGAATGGCGGAAAATATTCAGTCACAGTTGATCTGAGCCAGTTATCCGCAGGAAATTATTTTTATCGTTTGCAAAGTGGTGGCCTGGTAAAAACCTTACCATTGACCATCATTAAATAATAAAAGAACCTTGAATTTCAACCCATGGCCGCATAAGCCATGGGTTGTTTGTTTATTACGTTTTGTGTCCGGTCTTGTGAATATTCAATTTGGAGTGAACGCATCTGTGCGCTTATTTTTCCTGGTAATCGATTAAAAGACCGGTGAAAAGGTGTTGAATACCCGGTAGAATAATTTACCGAATTCAATATCTTCTTTCGATTTTCGTTTTAACTTTGTATCCTATTTAGAAATCAATTTTATGGAATTAAAAGATATTATTTCAGTGCCCGGAATGAGCGGCTTGTACAAAGTTGTCGCAAACAACAAAAACGGTTTCATCGTTGAATCGCTTGCTGATTCAAAAAGAACCCTTATCAATTCAACTCAACGCATCATGACACTGGTGGATATCGCTGTGTACACTACCGGTGAGGATATGCCATTGCGTGAAATCTACAAAGAGATTCAGCAAAAGGAAGGACAAAAACTTGGTGTGGATCCGAAAGCGGATGGCGCAAAGCTGAGGGATTATTTCAAAAAGATTGTTCCAACTTTTGACGAAGAAAGAGTTTATACATCGGATATCAAAAAGATGCTGGTGTGGTATGATATTCTGAAAGATAAGATTGATTTCTCCAAGGAAGAAGAAACCGGCGGAGAAGCGGATGAGAAACTTCTTGCGGCGGCGGATCATGATAAGCCGATTCCGAAGAAGCACGAAGCACACGGTCCTAAAGCGGAATCAGCAAAAGCAACAACTGCAAAAACCCGTAAAAAAGTTTAATCGCAATGACAACTAATACAGTAAACGCGCCGGAAAAAATCCGGCGCAACTTTTTACCGGCCAGTCTTGACCTGAGTACATGGGAATCTCTTGAACCATTTTATCTGGATCTTCAGAATCGTAAAATTGATTCCGTTGCTGATCTTCAGAAATGGCTTACAGATGTTACAGAACTCGAATCCATCGTTTCGGAGCATCTTGGTTGGTTGTATATTCGCATGACCTGCGATACGACCGACAAGAAGCTTACGGAAGCTTACACGCACTTCATCGAAAATATCAATCCGAAGATTGAACCATTCGCGGATCGACTGAACAGGAAATTGATTGAATGCCCGTTCAGAACAGAACTTGACAAGCGTTACAGTTTATATTTGAAACAGGTAGAAAATTCCATCCGTATTTTCAGGGAAGAAAACATTCCATTGCAGGCAGAGATGACTGTGAAAGAGCAAAAGTACGGTGAAACGGCAGGCGCAATGACCGTTGAGGTGAACGGAAAAACGCTGACCTTACAACAAGCATCCAATCTTTTGAAGAATCCGGATCGTTCTGTACGGGAATCGGTGTATCATAAAATTGTTAGTCGCCGCCAACAGGATCTTGAGAAGCTCGATGGACTTTTTCATGAACTGATCACATTGCGTCACCGCATTGCACGTCAGGCCGGTTTCGCGAATTACCGTGATTATAAATTCGTGGAACTGGATCGTTTCGATTATACTCCGGAAGATTGTTTGCGTTTTCACGAATCCGTTCGAACCAGCATTGTTCCTGTTCTTGATTCATTGCTGGAAGAAAGAAAAGCAGAGCTCAAACTCGATGCGTTGAAACCCTGGGATCTCGATGTCGATACACAAGGCCGTCCGGACATGAAACCTTTTACCAAGGGTGAAGAATTGATGACCCAAACGATCGCGTGTTTCAGCGACATTCATCCTTATTTTGGAGAGGTTACAAAAACGCTTCAGCGTTTGAATTACATCGATCTTGATTCACGAATTGGAAAAGCGCCGGGAGGTTATAATTATCCTTTATATGAATCGGGTGTTCCGTTTATTTTTATGAATGCAAGCGGTTCGCTTCGCGATGTGATCACGATGGTACACGAAGGTGGTCATGCAATTCATTCCATGTTGACAAGCAAACTCGATTTCATCGGGTTCAAAGAACTTCCATCAGAAGTTGCTGAGCTTGCTTCCATGAGTATGGAATTGATTTCAATGGAGCACTGGCATCATTTCTTCCAGAATGCCGATGATTTGCGCAGAGCACGTCGTGAGCAATTGGAGAACGTTATCGAAGCGTTGCCATGGATAGCCTGTGTTGATCACTTCCAGCATTGGTTGTATATGAATCCTGATCATACAACAAGTGAACGCACAGAAGCATGGAAAAGGATTTATCTGCAATTCAGTTCAAAGGTTGTTGATTGGTCAACCGACCAAAATGCATTGGAAGCGATGTGGCAGAAACAATTGCATTTGTTTGAAGTTCCATTTTACTACATCGAATATGGAATGGCTCAACTGGGCGCCATAGCTGTGTGGAGGAATTACAAACAGAATCCGCAAAAAGCCATCGAACAATACATGAATGCTTTGAAATTGGGTTATAGTTGTTCGATTCCGGAGATCTATAGCGCGGCAGGAATTCGCTTCGATTTTTCCGAAAAATACATCCGTGAACTTGTTGATTTTGTAAAATCTGAGCTCCAAAAAGTGTAAGATTCGGTAGTTGATTTTTTACCGAATTTGATAAAAAGAAGGTTTTAAGAACCCGGTCCCAATTTGAGATTTATCTTGAGGGCCGGGTTTTTTCGTATTATTCTCCTCAAATCAGCGCCCACTAAGGCTTTCAGAGCATTCTGTCTGAAAAAAAGACGAGACAATTCAGGTTCAGTCACAGACCCTTCAAAATCCGCGTGAATCTTCGTTTTTGTAATAAAAACATCGTTTTTTACGAATATATGAGGGTGGTTTTGAAAACATACTGAGACAGAACCCATATAAAGAACAAGTCATAATTGGGCTTTTACCCATTGAGTACAAAAATTAAAAATATCCGAAGACCTATTCCTGATGAAGGACGAAAGGTTTTATACCGTCTCCTGCTGGTAGCAGTGGCCGTGGTATATGCCCTGGTGTTTGTGCTCGATTATCTGCTTCAATTGCATTTTACTTTTTTCCTCCTGCTCAGTTTGTTTGGATTTGTGATACTCACACTGTTCTACATGTGGTTCAGAGTTTCCGGTACACAGGAAATCATTGAAGAGGAACAGGAAGAAATCATTGAAGAAGAAAAAATTATTCAGCCTGTTTTTGAAGACCCTGTTTTTTACATCAGTGTTTCCACAGGATTGATTCTCGATTGTTCGGATGAAGCACTCCGTTTGTTTGAAACCGAAGATAAAAATGCATTGCTTGGGCATGATCTCAATTCGTTCCTGGCGACAGATTGGACCGTAGAGGAAAAAAAACAAATCCGTCGTGGCTTGGAAAGTCAGGGCAGAGCATCAGCTAAGGCGGAGTACGTGAGTCTGAAAGGCAAAAAAATCAGAGGTTTGATGCAGGCGGTGAAAACATCTTCCGCTTCAGAGTCGCTGCTCACTGTTCGCATTACGGATCTGAGTCATTTGAAAGCTGAGCCAATTCAGGATGCTGAATCCTCAAAAACTGCAGTTACAATTGAATCGGATCCGACGTCAAAGAGATTGTTTGAGGATGGATTGCAGGCTATGGCATTCATCGGAATGAATTATAAATTCACGAGAGCGAACAAAGCTTTTTGTAATCTGTTGGGTTATACCGAAATTGAATTGCAGCAACTTAGTTTTCTCGATGTTTTGCATCCGGAAGATAAGGAGAAAGAGAAAAAGAATATTTCCGCGATTTTCAGGGGAGATGTACCGCTGAGTAAAAGGGAAAAGCGTTTTGTAAAACGGAATAATGAAGTGATCTGGGTGAACGAGACCGCTTCTCTTTCACGCGATGAAAAAGGTCGTCCGCAGTTTGTGATTACGATGGTTGAGAATATTACCCAACGTAAACGCGTCGAGCGCTCAATGGCGGATAGTAAAAATAAACTCAGCGCGCTTGTTGAGAATGCTGAATATTCCATCCTGTCGGTGGATAAGCATCATACCATATTACTGATCAATTCGAAGCTCTGTGATATTTTGTTCGGGCTTACAGGTATCGTCGTTGAAACTGGATTTAATCTTCTTGACATATTGCCTGAGAATTTTCACGCGGAATATCTTGACATGCACAAGCGTGCCTTGACCGGTGAGAATTTTATTCAGGAACGCAATGTGGTGATGCACGGAAAACGAGTCGATATTGAAATCGTCGTGACACCGGTGAAGGATGATTTTAATAAAGTGATCAGTGTTTCATTGTTTGGTCATGATGTAACTGAAAGAAAGGTTTCTGAACTGAAATTAATCAGGGAGAAAAACCAGGCGGAAGCAGCTACTGAAGCAAAATCAAGTTTCCTCGCGACGATGAGTCATGAAATCCGGACACCACTGAATGGTGTTATCGGAATGGGCAAGTTGCTTAATCAGACTTCACTTTCTCCCAAACAGCAGGATTATGTCGATTCAATTCTGCTCAGTGGTGAAGCTTTATTATCTGTCATCAACGACATTCTTGATTATTCCAAGATCGAATCGGCGAAGATGGAATTGGAACACAAACCATTCCTTATCAAACGCGCTATTGAAGAGACATTCGATCTGATGTCATCCAAAGCAATTGAAAAGCACCTTGCTTTGCAATATACCATTGCCCGTTCGGTGCCTGCCTATATATATGGAGACATCACCCGTTTGCGTCAGATCATGATGAATCTGGTGGGTAATGCCATAAAGTTCACTCCGAAAGGTACCATTACTATTAGTGTCTCCTTGTTGAAGGAACAAGAGAATAAAATTGATTTACTCTTTGAGGTGAAAGATACCGGTGTGGGAATTCCACCTGATAAAATTGGCAAACTGTTCCGAAGCTTCTCTCAAGCCGATGCCGGAACCGCTAAGACTTATGGTGGAACGGGCCTCGGACTCGCGATTTGCAAAAACCTTGTCGAATTGATGGGTGGAAAAATTTGGGTAGAAAGTGTTCCGGGACAAGGATCAAATTTCCAGTTCACGATAAAAACAGAGTCTGTATCCAAGTCGGATACTCCGAGAAGTACGGGTAATGGTACCAACAAGCTGGTCAATTCACACGTATTGCTCATCAGTGACGATAAAACAGAAACAGATATATACTCGAATTATTTCCGTCGCTGGAATATGGTTCCACGTTCGGTAGATGAAGCAGGTAAAGCACTCGAAATGGTTCGTACCGGCGACGAATTAAATCTTGTATTGATTGACGCACAAATGATCAGTGCAAAAGCATTGAATCTTGCCGAACAAATCCGTCAGATCCGGAGAAAAGGAGAATTGCCGATAGTACTCTTCAATGCTGACGAGTCGGATAATGTTGTCTTTGATTACAGCGGAGAAATTGTTTCAGCGGTCATTCCCAAAAATGTGGATCGTTCAAAAGTGCTGGATATCCTGATTGGTGTGTTCTCGGTAGAAGATCATTCGCGTAGCCAGCATGACAAGGATCTGGGTCGCATGGATATTAAACTGGCGCAACATGTACCTATAAAAATTCTGATTGCGGAAGATAACCAGATCAACCAGAAACTGGCATTAAATATTTTTGAAGGCCTGGGTTATACTCCGAAGATTGTGAGCAACGGACTGGAAGTAATTGATGTCCTTAGAAAAGAATCCTATGATTTAATTTTCATGGATGTTCAGATGCCTGAATTGGATGGTCTTGAGACGACAAGGTTTATCATTCAAAAAATGAACCTTGAGCATCGCCCGATCATTGTCGCAATGACAGCTTTTGCATTGGAAGGTGATAAAGAGAAATGTATGGAGGCAGGAATGGATGATTATATCAGCAAACCGTTCCAGATCGAGGAAATTGTTGAGCGTATCCGCAAGTGGGGTGGAAGGTATATTCAGGTAAGAGCCGAAATGGTTCAACAAAACAACAATCGTAATTCTGAAAAATCTTCAGATGTAGTTCTTGATATGACTGTCATTCAGCGTTTGCGCGACATGACAGCAGGATCTGATCCTACATTTTTCTCACAGGTAATCGCAATGTTTATTGATCAGGGAAGAGAAATTACAAAGGATATGGAAAGGCTTTGTAAAGAAAAGGACTGGCAGGGCATGAGTAAGCTTGCTCATAAATTAAAAGGTTCCGCTTTAAACATTGGAGCTAATTTGCTCGCAGAAGTGTGCCGCCAGATTGAACTAATTGGAAAATCAACGAATCCGGCAGACTGTTCCACAATGATTCCTTCTTTGATAGAGGAGTGGAGAAAGACCGAGGAAGCTTTGGGTAAGCTGAGTTAAAGAACATATAATAAAGCATTTATTATTTCACGCAAATACGCAAAGGGCGCAAAGATTATTCTTTGCGCCCTTTGCGTATTGTTGTTTCGCTTTATGCATCTCTATTTCAAAAATACAAGCGATACATCAGATTCGGGAACATTCCGAACTGTCTTACATTGCCTACATTTCCGGGGACTTTTTCATCGTAATATTCTGAAAGTTTTCCGTTGGCGTCGGTGATGTTGTTGATTGTGAGAAATAATTCATGCGTTACTTTTTGTTTGTTCCACTTGTAGCTGGCAGAAATGTTTACCTGATAGATATCTTCAAATTTCTTTTCATAAGCTTTTTCGTTATCCCAGAATTTGTTGTTTGCGGGATCAACAGCAAGATTTCCGTTTGCATCTCTCAGTAATGGAATGTATCTCTTACCACCTCCGAAAAATACTTTCGCGTTCACATTCAATGTCTGGTTTTTCTTTTTTCCACGATTGGCGAATTCTTTTCCGATCAATACATTTACAAGATAGTTGCCATTGTATTGTGTGTTTCGTTCCACTCCGTCCATCGCTTTGTATTTGGAATTGTAAAGCGAAGCGTTGATCAGGTAATAGTAACTTTTGTTGAAGAAGCGTTCCAGCGTCAGTTCAATACCGTAATTTTTCCCTGTTCCTTTATTCACCAGGTCAACATAGTTGAATTCGATTCCTTCGTTGATGGTCGCGTAGGAGCTGGTGTTCAGATTTTCTACAGGTAAATTGTACAGACTTTGGTAATACGCTTCCGCTTTTAACCGGATATTTTCTCCGAAACGTTTTTCATAGCCAAGCACAAAATGATCGGCTTTTAACAGGCCCAGGTTTTTATTTGGTTCGAGGACACTTCCGTCCGCTTGTTTCACCTTTGTGAAATAGTTGTGTACACTTTCCATCGTACTGTGTTTACCATAACCCGCGTTCAAATCGCTTGAGCTGTTGATTTTCCAGTCGAGTTGTAGACGTGGTTCGACTGTGCTCTTGTTGTTGTAGAGTACATTCATATTATGTACGCCGGCAACAATGGTAAGATTTTCTTTTAGCCGATGTTTCCAGCTCACGAAACTGCTGATGGTATTGATGTTTTCTGTAAAGTCCGCTACCGTGAACAATTCATTGGAATTGTTCGGCATGCGGCTCAGAGCATTGTCGTATCCAAGCAGTGCATACTTCGCGCCCACCTGGAGGGTGTTTTTAGCATCTAATTTATTGTTGTATGTAACTGCAGCTCTGTATGCGGAGTTTTTGATCCGACTTTTATAATCCTGTATTCTGCCACCAATAGAGTCGGTTAAAAACCCGCCCTGATCGTCGTATAGTTTTGTTGTTTTGATTTTGAAGATGTCTTCGCTGATACCTTCATTTGAATAGGAGAGAGTAGTCTTGAGAAAACTTTTGTCGCTCAAAGGCATGGTGTGATTGATTCCATAGTTTGAAAGATAATTGCTCTTGTCGTAATCTTCTGTAAGCTCAGCTGAGATGGTTCCGTTGTTTGGAGTCGAGATCATGTCGGCACGGACATCTGTCATGGATGCATCGCTCATTCCTGCCAAACCGAACATGGAGAATACTCCCATTTTTTTGGTTGGCAATACAATTTTAAATGCGCCGTCCTGATAGTTGAGGTCGCCATCTACTTTTATTGCGTGCAATTTATTCAGCAGTGAAATGGTTGAGTACCTGTAATTGATGAGGTAGGAACCACCATATCCTTTTTTGAATGGTCCTTCGAGTGTTAAATCTGTTCCCTGAATTCCGACACCTATGGATGTCTCGTGTTTTTCGTTATTGCCGGTTCGGAATTTTACATCGTAGACTCCGGATAATACATCGCCGTACTCGGGTGTGAAAGCGCCTGTAGAAAAATCCGAAGTTCCGAGCAGGCTGTTGTTGAGTGCACTGACACCACCATTCACCGCGTTTTGATCGCCAAAGTGAGTCGGGTTGGTAATTTCTACTCCATCCAGACGCCATTGTACATATTTTGGTGAGTTGCCGCGAACGATAATATCGTTCTGTCCGTTTTGTGATGCTGTGACTCCGGCATAGTTCGACAGAATTTTGGAAGGATCGTCCAGTCCGCCTGCATAGCGTTTTGTTTCTTCGGCTGAAATGGATCGTGTACTGATCAGAGACATTTCATTGAGTGCCTCTCCTTTGTTTTTGATGGCTTTGATTTCAACTTCTTTTAATTTGAGTAAAGATTCCTGCATGGATAGTTCAAGGACTTTTTCTTTCCCTGAATTTACTTCAATGTCAGAGATGGTTTTACTTTCATAGCCTAGATAAGAGAGTAGCAATGAAATCCGACCGACCTGCATTTTTTCAAGTCTGAATTCGCCGTTGATATCGGTTACTGTTCCAATGCTGCGATCGTTGCTGAGCTGGATCACGACACCAAAGAGTGGTAATTTGCTGTCGGCATCGATAATTGTTCCTCTGACGGTTTGTGTCAGGTTTTGACCTTTGACAAATCCTGAAAGCAGGATAATCAGGAAAGTGGTAGAAATTAAATTTTTCATGTTGGGGTTCTTTTGTATAATGTTTTTGATTTATGATACAAAAGTCACCCTCTGAGCCCGGTGCTGCAATTCAACTATGCCAAGTATGTGTGCTTGTCTGCGAAATCAGGACTTTGATCTGCAAAGCGAATTAAAGAGTTTAAATTCTATTGTTGATGATCTGAAAAAACTGCTCTTTGTAGGTATCTGAAATAGGAATCAGCTGATCGGCGATTTTTATTCTACTCCTTTCGATGGATTCAATTTTGTTGATGCCCACCATGAAGGATTTGTGTACCCTGCAAACCAGTCCGGGAGGAAGGATTTGCTCCAGTTCGCTGAAATTCTGAAGGGTCATAATCCTTTTTTCGACCGTGTGAATCCGACGGTAGTCTCTCATCCCTTCAATGTATAATATATCAGAAATGTTAATTTTCTCGAGACGATTTTCTGTTTTAACAAAAATGAATGCAGGTGCTGTTTGTGGTGTGGAAATTTGTTGTTTTAAATTTTCCTGGGCTTTACTGACGGCTTTGAGGAAGCGATCAAAGGAAAATGGTTTTAAGAGGTAGTCGGTTACGTTGAGTTCGTATCCTTTGATGGCATATTCCTGGTAAGCTGTTGTAATGATCACCTGGCTTTCAATCCTTGAACTTTCGAGCAATTCGATACCGGATAATTCGTCCATGTTGATATCGAGAAAAAGCAAATCCACTTTGTTTGTTTTAAGAAATGTAAGTCCACTCAGTGAATCTTCAAAAGTTCCGACCAATTGCAGAAAGGGTATTTTATCGACGAAACCCTTGGTTCTTTGCAGGGCCAGGGGTTCGTCTTCAATGATGATGCAGGTGTATTTATCCATTCGTAATTGTTAAATGAACACTGTAGATGTCGCTATGTTTGACAATTTCCAGTTTGTGATTTCCCGGGTAAATGAGATCCAGTCTTTTTTGGATCAGATCATTTCCAAGACCGTTGCTGCCTTGTTTGTATTTTCGATTAGGATCGTATTTGTTTTCGCAAATAAAACCAATGCTGTTTTTGTCGATCAGAATTTTCACATTGATAGCATTGTCAATTTTTTTATTGGTAGCGTGTTTAAATGCATTCTCAATGAAGGGAATGAAGACTAGCGGCGCGATTGTTTTATTGCCCGGGCTTCCGCTTATTTCGAAATGTACATAATTTAAATTTGAAGTGCGTATTTTTTGCAATTCAATATATTTTTGAATGTATTCGATTTCGTGCACCAGCAGAATTTTCTCTGATTTAGTTTCGTACAGCATGAATCGAAGTATATCGCTCAGCATGTTGAGATAATTCGAGGCATCTGTAGCATTGTTGACGATGAGGGTATCGATGTTGTTGAGTGTGTTGAAAAGGAAGTGAGGGTCCAGCTGTGCTTTAACCAATGCCAGTTCGGCTTCGTGATTTTTCTGTTTCAGTTCTTCTTTCAGTTTCCTTTCGTCGAACCAGGTGATGAAACCTTTAATAACAAGAGCGACCATACCAGAGATTGAGGCGATAATGCTGGTGATAAGAATTGTCCGCAGTGCCGTAGATCTTCCATGTCGCCCACCATCGTCCATATCGATGAGCCTCCCGGTTTCAATAAAAAATCGAATGGAAATGTAGCTTAGAATTGCCGCAGCAAGTGAAATGAGCAGGGCGGAAAGTATTGCGGAGAGGTGCTTTTTATGTTGAAGGTATTTCGGGAAGACCAGGAAATAGTAGAAGTAAAAGGTGATAACAGAGGGAAAAAGGGCAAACAGGCTGACACTGGCAATTGCATTGAGAATTTTTGAAGTCTGATCAACGGAGCTGTGATTGCTTCGGTAGAAAACCCCGACAACAATCATAATCAGCAGCAGATAGCAGATCCAAAAACCGATATGAAGAAAAATAATGACTGACTTTTTCATGAAATTTCAATTTTGAGTTTTAATGTGTCAAAATTGAAGGGATTTAAGGGTTTCAGGAAATGTATTATTCAAAAGGGCGGTATTTGTCTGCAAGATCGGGATTGCAGCCGGTTAAATTCCGGTGATTCGGGATTATTCATCATTATTTTTCAGTAATGGAACAGGATTGCACTCTTTAAGATGCGCTATCAAATGCAATCCAACCCCGGGCGCAGCGAGGGACGAGCGGAGCACGGGAAGGGCGGAAGGAGGAAGACTGAATGTGTCGTTCCAAAAAAATATGAAAAGAAAAAAAACGAAGCTCTTGAAATACTGACTTTTTTGTCTGGCTTTGATTAATTGGTTTGTGCATAATGCATTTCGTGATCAAACAAGGAATTGATTCTTGGCTGGATGATCCAGACTCCGATCGGGAAAAACCAGATCAGAAAAAACTCCCCTGCGTAGTCGTTGAAGGAAGCCGGTTTTTGCATTTCAACTGCTTTGAGACTTTTGGCTATAAAATAGATACAATAGAGCAAACAGAACATTGAAAATAAATGCAGGGGGATTATCAAGAGGAAAATTCCAGGAGTGTGATTTCCGCCATCAGGTGTGTTTAAAAATAAGCTTGTCATCCAGATGCATAAGGCGAGCAGGTAGGTCATGGGGATGAAGAGGAACAATTTGAATCTGGACAGGCTCATTTTTACGGTATCGGGAAGTTTTTTATGAAGGTTAATTCCAAGTGTATAGAACCAGCCGAGGAAGATGCCAATAAACAGAACCAAAATGAAAGGAAATGTGGCAAGCAACATTCTTGCATCTTTTGTAGCAAATATTGAAAAAGCTCCGATGCCTTGTAATAGGATTGGTAGTCCCATCAACAAAATGAAGAGTTGCCAGTGTTTTAGCCGGAGGAAAATATTCATCGTAAGATTATTTTTTTGGGGTGAATTGATTTGTCTGGGATGGGGTAATCGTGTTGTGCATGCTGTATGTGTTCAGCCATACTATCTCAGGGTTTACAAACAGGAATTGAAGATGTGAAAATTTCGATAATACGACAGACTGGACATATTCTTTTCTTAATCAAAGTTGTACAATTATTCTAAACCATGCCTGGCGCAGCTTTACTTTGAATATTCAATAAGTTGGTGGAATACGGGAATGCACAATTTGCCTTCGATGGAAGTATATCGAAATTGCAATGGGTTGTTAAAAGATCAAGAGAAAGAATAAGGTGAACTGTTAAAAATGCCCGGGGAGAATGTTTTTTTATAAAATTCATATATACTTATAGATATATTTATTGAATACAACAAGAGCCGAATCTAAATGTTAAAATACTTTTGCCGGTCAGGAGTTTCTGTGACTTTTTGCTATAAAGTATTGGATTAAACTACGAATTTAAAAATAAATTTGACTAAGGCTCATTTTATAAAAAGGCTACATAATTCAGTAGGAAACCTTTGAATGGAACTATACTGAAGGAGATTTGGTAAAACCTTGGGTTCGATTCGTTTTTTACAGTTAAATGAATTTTTTGGAGTACGCTATTTTATTTTTTACTCCATTTAATATTTCTGTCGTCAACAAATTCCGATACTCCTTTTCCCGGATTGAACGTAAAGCTCTTGATTCCTTTTTCTACATTCATTCCTGAGTAGTCGGCCACATTACTATCGAAAAAATAGGTACTGTCATTTTTTTTCTGAATGTTCTTAATATTTTCACTAAAAAAAGTTCCAATGAATGATATTTCAAGACTTTCATAACTGGCAGATGATTTGTAGCTATTTACGAACCAATGGTCATAGCGGTTTTTGCCGTCACTCATCATTGCCGACTGATGATAGCTTCCTTTGGAAAAAGTGTACACTACTGTCAAATAATTTGTATTGGAAAACCCCTGTTCAAAGTTTCGTGTCGAATCACTACCGGTTTCGGGAGCGTTGAAAATGATAGTGTCCTTTTCCCCTTTTCTGAAGTATAAATAGCTGAATCTGTTTTTGAAAAAGGTTTGTACCAGAGAAGTTTCTCAGTGGTGAAATCGTCAACCTTATAGGTTTGATTAGAACATCCTGTGAATGAAATTATACTTATCAATATTGTAAGAGGAAACTTCATTCTCCTGTTTCTGCAGCTAGTGAACATTGTCTATTAATTTACATATTCCAGGTACTTTCCCAGTTCCTTTTCAGAAATTCCTTTATAAAATGAAATTGAAGTGTATTTTTTGTTGAATTGTTTGCGTACAATTTCCTTTATCGCTACAATCAGACCTTCCTCTGTTTTAAAATAGTGATATGTCATACTGAAAGGTGGGAGAGTTCTTGTCACGCCAAAGTCTATTGTTTCTGTCTTGATTTTTTTATTGTATTGTTTCTCCAATTCAGCTTTTAATTGTTCAAGTGTATTGTCTGCTTTAAAAAAAGTAATACCTGCAAAGTAATTTCCATAATAACTTTCTTCTTTGTCATTGTCACTTCCCATAAACAATGGAAAACCTTCCAGCTGTGTTTCAATGGATTTATCATTTGCATTTCCGGTGAAAAAGCCGGAATAATAGCCATACTGAAGACCGAATATTTCTTTAGCCTGATCAACTCTTAATGGCAATTCAAATGCTTTGTGGTCAAATTCAATTTTGGATGGTAGGGGTTTTCCGCATGCAAGCAAGCAAAGCAAAAGTCCAATTGTAAAAATGTTTGTAACCTTTAGGCATGCTTGCATAGGTCAGGAATTCTGGCAAATGTTATGCGTATATATTCGAAGATACAATAAATTTGCGGCAATAAGGCCGGCTATGGAGTAAATAATGTGTCAATAAGAATTTTAACATTATAAATAACTCAACCACCACTTTTCTTTGTTCTTTGTTTTATATTCATTGTACCATTTACACAAAGGATACAAAGCTATAATTACTCCTGCCCAAATGCCATAGACTTCGGCCAAACCGAATCCTTGTCCGGGAATTGCAAAAAGGAATGGCAGTTTTTGCAATGACTCGATTGCCTGCTGAGTAGTATTGCCATGTATATAAAATGAAGCAGCTAAAAGTAAATGCAAGAGGAAAAAATGAATAACATAATAGAAGAATGCTGTGCGTCCAAAAACAACCAGGATGTTTGTGAGATGATTTTTTATTCTTTCTACCATTGAGAGCAATAACAATGCGGGTCCGATTGTAATACACAGGTACAATAGGGAAGGAGGGTATTTGTGGATTTTAAGAAAGGACAGAAAAGTATACAAACTATTTTTTTGTGTTGTCCAGGGATGAGGGGCGCCATAAATATTGATAAAACGCAGTATGACAAACAACAGGATAAGTCCAATGCCAATCCTGAAAATTGTTTTTTGACGGTTCTCCGCAGTAAATTTTGACGTATAGAAAATACCCATGCAATAGCCCAGCATCATTACTCCTGTCCAGGCCAGGAATGGATAGATGATGACGAAAGTATGATTGGGCAGTAATTCGTAAGGAGACCAATTGCCATGATGGATCAAGTCCCACCAAAATCCGGTTTTGAAATCAGGTGCAGCTTCGGGTATATCCAGAAGATTATGGCCGAAGACTATCAGCAAGCCAAGTGACAGTATAATTTTATAGGGAAGACGGATGAGTAAGCCCAGAATAACCATACTGATGCCTATTGCCCATATCACCTGCAGGAAAATGGAACTGTATGCGGGATTAAAAGTCCAGGAGAATGTAATAATTATGAACTCAACAAAAATTAACCACAAGCCTCTTTTTACCAGGAAAGCACTTAATTCTTTCTTTGTTTTTCGTAAGCTTTGAAGGTAAATTGATGTCCCGGAAAGAAATACAAATATCGGTGCACAAAAATGAGTGATCCATCTGGTGAAGAAGAGAAGTGGGGTAGTGGTCGCTAAATTTAAAGGGTCATCCGTAAATGCTTCTGCATGGAAAAAATCTCTCACATGGTCCAGTGCCATAATAACCATGGCAATTCCCCGTACTACATCAATGGATTCTATTCTGGATTTTGTGAGTGGGGTCATAAGAATGGGTTGGTAGCTTGACCGTAGGTTTTATGTGCCTGACTTTTTTACTGTTGCTCCTTCTCAGACAAGCTTATAAATAAATTCTTCTATTTCCGCCTGCCTTGCATTTGCAAAACCTCTGTCGGTGCCGATTTTGATAAAGCCACATTTTTCTAAAACCTTTTGTGAACCGAAATTGTCAAATGCAACCCGCCCAAAGATCGGTCTTATTGGTCTCTATAGCAAGAAGCTGGGATAATGCTTTTGTCGCAATGCCTTGTCCCCAATATTTTCTGTCGATCCAGTAGGTTATTTCTGGATCACCTTCCATGACAAACTTAGCGACACTACCCACAATAGTATTGTCAAGAAGGATAGTTTGGTTATTTATTGTTGGGTCAGCAAGCAACTTTGTGTATTTAGTAATGTAAGCCGACTTGTCTGTAGGATCTTTAGACATAAATGCAGCCAGGTATCCACCTTCTTTGTCCGTTTGAAATTGAAACAAGATGTCGAGGTCTGCAATTTCTGTTGGCCGGAGTTTAATGTCAAGATTATTGTGTGTCATGATCCATTCATTTGGGTATGTGCTGTATTGCGCGTATTTCTTACAGCTCTTGCAATTTCGATTATTTAATTGTGTCTACTAATGAAAGGGTCAATACTTGTGAACCGTTTTTCCAAATACTATTTCCAAGGTCAATCAATTTTTGTTTGTCACTATCTACGACCCTGGCGAAAATGTTACAAGCGTCCAATCCTTTACCCTCACCATAATAAATTCCAAAACAGTTTGCCGTTTTTGCCCTGATGGGTTTTGTTGGACCAAAAACAACTTCGCCCGGTTCAGTGAATACTGATGCGTTTTCCTGAATAATGTCAAGTTGAGGTACATCGTCTATCCAAATTTCTTGTCCGGAAACCCTTGCATGATGAAAGGTTCTTGTGAATGGTAAAATGTCAGCAAAGGCCTTTGATGTTACAGGAGCAAGCTCCATGTAAAATTCAAATCTTATTTCTTGTTTCTCCGCAGTTGTAATTTTAAAACCCGTCATGCTCTTTTGTTGTCAGTATGTTTTGTCTTATAATTTCTATTAACGGTTTGCAGATTTGTGATGAGCCGGTTACACACCACAAATGTTGACGTGGAGAACTGCCCTTTAACTACAAAACTATCTGCAGAGCACAAAGGTCCACCTCTTGCAAATGTGCCATTGTGCGTAGTTTTTATTTCAGTTTCTCTATAACGGTCAAATAGATTATACTTTAATACCAAAGAAATAGCCCACTAGTGCTGACAAACCCATTGCAATTGTCCCCCAGACAGTAATGCGTAAAATGGCTTTTTTTATACTTGAACCTCCTGTTTTTGCTGCAGTTGTTCCTAAAACAATTAAAAAAAATGTTGTGAAACCATATAGCCAATATTCCATTCCTTTTATTGGTGCAAAAAGTACTACCAAAAGAGGTAATACTCCTCCAACAGAAAAAGAAGCGCCTGAAGCAATTGCTGCTTGTATGGGATTTGCCTGACTAATTTCGTTTATACCCAATTCTTCTCTAATGTGCGCACCCAGGGAATCTTTCTCCGTCAATTCAATGGCTACTTGCATTGCTGTTTCTTTTTTCAGTCCTCTCTTCTCAAAAATTTGAGATAATATATTTAACTCTTGTTCCGGCATTTCTTTAAGTTCCTGAGTTTCTCTTTCAATGTCTGATTTTTCTGTGTCTGTTTGTGAACTTACAGAAACATATTCACCAGCAGCCATAGATAAAGCTCCTGCAACAAGTCCGGCGACTGTTGCTAAAACAATAGGTTCCCTTGTTGAGCTTGCGGCAGCAACGCCTATCGCAAGACTTGAAATAGATATTATTCCATCGTTTGCTCCCAAAACAGCGGCCCTTAACCAATTGCTTCTGTGTATGTAATGAGTGTCTAAATAATTGTCAATGGTTACGATTTTCTTTTTATTGTTCATGAGAAGTTTTTGAAATTACATGTAACGTTTTTCGGTATAGCGATGTGGTAGATTGTTAGCACTACAATTCAATAGAATTCCTAATATGGAACTTTTCACAAATGTTTCGTGAAATCACTTCAGTCACCATATTGCTAATTCGAGTGATAGGCATTGTTTATTTCTTTGTAATTTTCTGATATTCCTGAAATTGTTATTTTTCACAAAGTTCTTTCAGCTTTTCAAGAGCTTGAGGATAGGTCTCGTTCATGTAATCCAAAAAGTCATTATTGACATCCACGTCAACTGTAAGAGTCGTTGAATCATTGTTCTCTTCGAAGGAATAGTTTTCATATCCATTAGCCCATTTTTCCACTTCCGGTCCTTCGGTAATTTCCTTGTTTGCTTTATAAAGACCGTAATGTTGAATCGAAACAAAGCGGTTGGGAATGTTATCAACTATCCTTGAAACCATACCTCCCTTTTCTCCATTCTCATCTACACCAATAAAAAGCATCTTGGTTCCCTTTATCCAGGTCCCTTCATAGGTTGATGTCGGGTTAAACAAAGCTGTCCATTGCTCGTAAGTTGATTTGTTGCTGATGCCAAGCATAAGGTCATAAATCCTGCTCACAGGGGCGTTAATGGTTACTTTGAATTGTAGTTTTTTCATGCTATTTATAATAGGTTAAATTGATCTCCCATTTGCTATTTCTACGTGACCAGCAGTGGTTTGACGCAGCCTATAAGGCCCCACAATATGCTGCGAGGCTGGATTTAGCTTGTTCAAGGTAATAAATTTCTTGCCTGACAGCAAGGCCATGTCATGCGAGGGAAAACCCTTCTTTCGTATCTGTCACAGTTTGTAATAGAGATTGATGTTTATACCTGCACTCCACAAATGTTCAATCTTGTAATCTTTGTTATCAAGTTTTAAAAGTCCGTATCGAAATGTGGGTGCTACCTGTACATTCATTTTATCATTAAAATTGTATTTGGCTCCAAAGCTTATTGTTGGCGAGATATTTATTTTATTGTAGGGGTAGTCAATAATATGTGTCACTACCTTGAATTCTTCAGTCTCCACAGTTGGAATTGTCTTAATACTTACTCGTAACAAATAATTTAGTGTCGCACCAACACTCGTCAGTAGTTGAAATTTATTTTTAAGAAAATATAGTTTTACTTTCAAAGGTAAGTCAAGGTAATTGTGGCTGATAATGTTTGTTGCTTCTGTTACACTACCATCCGGGTTGAAAGGATCATAAAGTGTCATTATGGGAATAGTCTTGTAACCTTTATTTGAAAATTGCAGTCCCGATTCAAAGTACAGTCGATTTCCAATCTGATATTCCAATGTAATACCTAATGAGTGCCCAAACTTCGGTTTGAAGATTGAATCTTCCATGGCTTTGACGCGGGACCAATTGGCGTTTGAAAGAGTATTGCCATTTTGAGTAATTACTCGTCCGCAATAGTCTGGTGATAAATTAAGACCGATAAAGAACTTGTGTTTTGTTGTAGTTGTTGTTGTGTCTTGCCCTGGCGCTTGAATGGAAAGCATCAAAAGTATAATAAGAATTATTTTCATAAGAATACAATTTTCTTAAGTGGAAGTGCCACTTGAGTTTTTTGCACTGACAAACACTTACTTTATTCCATAAATTACGGTAACTCCCATTGAGATCGTTTTGTTATTATTAAGATTGAATGTACTCACACTACTATAGTTATTTTGATATTCTTCATCAAGATTATACTGAATCTGATTGTTTGATGCATTAATAAAAAGCACATCTCCTGTTGATTTGTTTATAGTTGATAACAGTTTGTCAGCAGTTGATTTGGCGTCTTCTAAAGCAGATTTATATAATTGTGTTCTCAATTCCTCTTTCTTAATTGAATACTTTCTTCTTACTTGAAGAGATGTAATGCTATTTATTCTTGCATTCTGAAGAAATCTGACAACATCTGAAAAATTGTCCAGTTTATACTCAAATGTTTCACTAATTAATGGTTTTCGTTCATTTCCATAGCTATTACTATAGTTTGAGCTGATTTCAACCAAATGAAGATTCTTAAGATTGAATCCGAGTGATGAAATCAGATCTTTCAATTTCCCTTCTAATGCATCAATAGTGTATTCTACTTTGGCTTCTCCTTTGTCTTCACTTGAATGGTAAAAGTATTCTTGAATTCTAATGCTAATGATGTATTCACTTGGCTCTATTTGAACGGAAGCAACGCCGTTAACGGTAATTTTTCTTTCATTTGGGAAATCATTGGTTTGAGCTGATAGATTGTTGGCAAGTAGAATAAAAAGAATCGAAAGCAAATGTTTCATGTGGTCTAATTTTAGAATTTCGTTTTATTTTTAGCACTTAGCAGTTATCGTCTAGAATAAGTTGGCGATTTCGAAACAATAAATTGTCAAACTGCCTCATATTGGATATGAAGAACAAAGCTTCATTTAACCCCAAATCCGCCAAATTATTGTAGGCTCTAATTTCCGCAATTATTCTTCTGTTCATCGGTATGAAAATTCATTTAGAATACTGCCCACTCTTTTACTACACAATTGTCTGGGCGGAGTGAACCCCTGCCTATTACAAATTCGTTGTAATAATTCGTTTTTCTATTGTTTAACAAATGTTTCACTATCTCTAAACCCATTATTTTTTTTGAATTCTATAAACTGTTTTTTTGTTGCTGAAAACTTGTAAGGCGGAACAGTATCGGTTGGGATTTCTGTTATTTCTTTTAAATTATCAATGTCAAGTTTTGTTGAGATACTACTTATTATAAGTTGTCCTTTTGATAGCTGAGCTTTTTTCACTTCCCAACTTGTCTTGTCGTAGCGTGTATTTAGAAAGTAATAGCCTTTGAACTTTCTGACAACATTGTCGTAGTTCATTTGAAATAAGGTGTCAATATAATGGACATGAGTTATTAAACTGTCACCGTCATGTTTTATTATAGTCTTTTCGTTTGTATTCAGGTCTATCAGGGTGTCACCTGAGAGATAGGATGAGTTATCAAGTTGGCTTGGGTGAATTTTATGGTCATAGTCATAAACTCTTTGAATTAACTTGTCGCTAATTAAAAGTATTGAATTGTCTGCAAGGCTCAAAAATTCTCCTTGTAAACGAATCGGAAAGTGAGACAAATTACCGGTATCTGCAGGTTGTGGTTCGTTGAAAGTAATTGGTGGTTCACAAGCAAACAAACCTATCAATATGAAAATTGTTGATACAAATTTCAGTTTGTTCATTGGTTGTTGTTGTATCGTCCTAATACTATTAATTTGCTCAATTTGCTAAATTTTCTTTTACACAGCCATGAAGTTAATAGACAACAATAGTGTCCCTATAGTACAATGTGTCAATTACGTGAATTGAAATGATTGAATGTCCGGGAGAACTTGGAGCCTTATAATGAAAAACCGGTATTTGTAAATCGAAATCGTCGGTGCAATTGCAAGTGTCAATTTTAGTTTGTAAAGCAATGTTTACTGTACTGTCAACAGAAACTGAACTGAATGAATCGAAATGTTGACAGTGTTTTGGATTATTGTAATAAACTATAATTGTAATTGTAGAATCTGACTTTACAGAGTCAGGTGCAAACATATAACGGGGTGGAACCTCTTCGATAAAGGCACAACTGGAAGTTTGGTTTTCTTCTTTTTTACAGCTCTGTCCTGCAAGTGTTATAAGTAAGGACCAGAATAAATAGGTGAGAAATCTGTTCATTTTTTAGAAGGTAAAATCTTTTATTGTTTTCAACATGATTTCCGTGTGAGGTTTGTAATTTATGAGTGATGGCATTTCAATTTTCAGCATGGCGACTTGGCAGATTTTTAGTACAAAAGCTCAATAGAATTCCAGCTGTTGAACCCTTCACAAATGTTTCATAGAAGCAGTTCAGCCGCCATATTACCAAGCTGATGTTGTGCATTCGGACTTTATTCAATAAAGGAAAGTCTAAAGAATGGATTTGCATTTATGAATGTTTCGTTTTCATCGATTTAGCAAGACCCCATATTGCCAATACCCAACTTAAAGTAGCAAGAGGCCAGAATATTTCTTTCTTAAACTCGAAAAACTGGCCTGTTATCATAAGAGGAATGCTGGCAATTAATAACAAGCCCACCCATTTAGGTATAGTAGTTGAACGCAAAAAGGCCACACCACTTACAATAAAACTCAAAAATCCTGAGACTTGTAAAAGTGCAAAGGCAATGTCAAATTTTGAACCTGCATTAAATGCGCCAAGAATAGTATCGGGATCAATGCCATAATTAACAAATGAGGTTGCAAACAACCTAAAGGCTGAAATGGCGCTCAAGGTTGTCACACCTAGCGAACCGAGTACTGTAACTACAATTCCGGTCGTAGGAAATTGCCTTGCTACAGATTGTCCTAAGAAAATAAATGTGGCTATAAAAAAGGGCGAACCTAAGGTCATTAGAAATCCTTCATGAGAACTTATAATTGACAACCCTCCCGGCAGTCGTCCTATACCTATAACATAAACGATGCTTGCCACAAACCAGCATAAAGGGGCTACCATGGATAAAGTAGGTAATGCCCTGCTTAATTTTTCATTCCATTTGTTTGAAAATTGTTCCATATTTTATTTTTAAAATTTGTTTCTATTTGTATTGATTTATTTGCTATTTAGTTTGCAGCATAACGTCCAGGCCTTACCGCTGGACCTTTTGTGGTTTATTCGAAGATACAAAAATTTCGCATGGCGGTAAGGCGATGTTATCCGTTCGTACTTCTCTGCACTAGTTGTTTTTCTCCGTCCCTAAAAGTATTCACTAGTGAAGTAATCATACTCCACAATGCTATGAAGATAAATATTAGCTGTCCCCATCTGGGACTTGAAAATACTAATATTGCATCAAAGGAATAAATTATAAGTCCAGTTAAAAATATCCATTTATTTCTCCGTCCATATCTGGCAAATAGAAAGAATATAGCCGATATGATTAAGGTCGCTACAAAGCCAAATCTATTACCTTCACCAAAAACATTTATAAACACGTTTTCAAAAATTTCAGTAATGATTAACCCGGGTAAATGAAAACTAATATGTTTTCCGGATAAAACTGAATTTGCAATTGTAAAGACTCCTATTACCCAAAACCAGCTTGCAGTGGTATATATTGTTGACCGATGTTGTGACGTTTGCTCTTTAACTATCTTATTGCTTCTGATTGATTGAGCAGATAAGTCTAGTTTTCTCTCGTTAGCAATCTTCATTGCCAGTTTAACCTCTTCTCTTGTCCATTCGTTCTGGTTAGCAATTACATTTAAAATATCATTGTCATCGAATGAAAACATGTAGTGTTCTTGGGTGGTCAGTTTTACTTCATTATCCAATTCTTCATTAACCGCTTTTTCCGCACGCTCAATATCAGACTCTTTGAGTTTCAGTATAAACTGATTTTCCCAAGGGTTATTATTTGAAACAAGTTTAAAACGCATTGAAACATCATCAAGATAAAAGGGAATGTTGTGTTTTTCAAGTACTGAAGTGTATTCTCTCGCTTTTTCAATTTCAGGAAATCTTAAATACTCTATGAATTCGTCCATAATTAATATTTATTTCTTGAAATGAGTTTTAGAATAGTAGGTTTTTCTAAGCATGAAGGATACCGCTTTGGCACTTGGCCCAGTGGCGCGTTTCAAAGATAAAAATTTCTTTAGCACGCTGTAATTGTCAATAAATTATGTGCGCCAAAGCAGGAGGGAAGCCATTGCGCCAAGCGCATGTTATGGCCTGTGCAAGATAACTTCAATTTGTTGTTGTGATGTTCCAAGGTTACAGAAATCTTCAAAAACGATTTTCGGACGATTAAACCATTATCTTTGGAATATGCAAAAGCAAAAAGTCGTTTTATCACTCATCCTGTTTCTCGGCCTTTTTAAACTTTCTGCTCAACCATTTGCCTTACAATGGGAAAGGACTTTAATGGGGGACAAGGAGAATTCTAATTTCAGAGTAAACGCTTCGGCTGTAGATGCCAATAATTGTTTTTATTTCACGGGCGCGAAGGATACATCTGTCACTTCGAAAAGTTTTTTGAATAAATATAACCCCGATGGTTCAATTTCATTTCAGACCGAATTCTATTCAAATCCTTTATGGTGGAATGCCGCCTATGCAGTGACGGTTGATTTGAACGGGAATTCTTTTATCGCGGGATTTGAGAATATGGACGATTCTCTTCATTTGTTTATTGTAAAATTCAATCTTCAGGGAAATTTATTGTGGACGTACAAGGAGCCAACCTTTATGGACGGAAATGATCCCAAACGATTCGAAATTATTCTGACGACAGATTCTAACGGTTCTTTGTATTATGCATATCATAATGCCGCTTTGCCAGGTATTCAGCTCAAATGCGGTAAATTATATTTAAATGGATCTCTTACCTGGCAAAATTTCCTTGCCCAATATTATGATGGACTCGTTGCGTTTAAGATGAGGTCTGATAATAATCTCGAAGTAGGAATCAGTTCGTCTAACAGGGATTCTGTTTCCATAACTCTGTATGACACCTCGTTTACCGCAGTGTCAAATTATAAAACATCCTGCATCAGTGGAATCACATCATATATCGATGCATGGAACAATACTTATTTTGTTATTGGACTTGCCCCTATCATTTGGAGCAATCCCGATTCAGAATATGTATTTAAACTCGATCCTGGTTTAAATGAAACCTGGCAACTTCCGATTTCTACAACTTCAAACGCAACATTCATGAATGGCAATGGCAGGCATTTATATTTATTAGATGATGCACGCATCTACAAGATCGATTCTAGCGGCACAGTTAACTGGAATAATTATGTTGGTAACTATTTAGGATCTTTTGATGTCAGCGTAAATGGTGATGCTTATGTTGGATATTCAATCGGCGGGTCACGCGACTTAGCATGTTTCCAGGTCTTTGATTCATCGGGTACTCTCAAACAGGTAAAATGCTTTTTAGATTTTATCTATCCGGTGGGCGCTTTGAATGGTAATTCTTCCTACATGTCAGGCATGTGGCAGGCTTGCTGTGGTCATAACGGTAATCAGGTTGTGTATTATGATTCCTCATTCACTGACAGTGTTTTTTATACCAACACTAATTATCAGCACAAAATGGACCGTGAGTTGAAATCACTGGTGGATCATGATCATAATATTATTGATATTTGCAGCGCGGTGGATACTATAATTTATTCAGGTTATTATGCTTATCCCTCTCTTCAGGTCTCGAAGTTTGACAGCAGCGGTATTCTTCGTTGGAAAAAGAAAATCAATTTCACCTCCAACAGCTATTTATATTATACCAATTCATTCATCGATGCAAACAATAATGTTTATGCATGTGGAAATTCGCAAGGCATAGTCTCCAATACACAGGGATGCGTTGTGAAGATTTCGGCAGATGGATTGTATACCTATAGATATTTATACTACGATTCTGTTCCAGGAGGAAGATATTCTATTAATGCAGTCACTGCCGATAGTTTTGGAAATATTTATGCAGGTGGATTGGCAGATACATCCAACTATCCCAATTTTGCATCCGATGGAGTGATCATTAAATTCGACTCGATGTTAAACTGCCAGTGGATCAGGCACATTACAATCAGACCGACAGCGGCCGAACAAATTGACAATCTTGAATTGCGAAATAATGTTTTGATTTTAACCGTGCACTCTGTCCTGTCAGGTGTAGGGCAGACGTTCGTATGTGAGTATGACACAAGCGGAAATCCTATCTGGACTCATCAGGTGTCCGTTCCCTATGTTGCCTATTCTACAATAATGAAAATAAGCAGTACCGGTAATATTGCGCTTGCCGGTATTACCATTCCAGCTAATTGGTATGTGGTCAGCCTGGACAGTGCCGGGAATTATTTATGTGACTGGCGTGATACCTTAAGTCCGGCCGACTGGAATAACCGAGTTTTAAATTTAGTAGTCGACGATTATGATAATATCTTCGTTATTGGTGACATCTTCAATGGTCAAACGGGAAATTATTGCGTACGGAAATTTCAGAATTGTAATGTCGAATGGACAGATTCCATTATCGGTTTTAGCGGCTCAGGTTTGTCAGTCCTGAATAATCGAGTATATGCGTCTGCATCCGCCACCAATACCGATATGGCTCCGGTCACCATTTATGATTATACTGGCGGTATATTGTTCAGAGATTCAATTCCGGGTTATCAAAACCAGCCATCTTCTATCATAGCCGAAGCAAATTCATTTTATACCACATCAAATCTCCGAACAGATACGGTCGGAGTAATAATCAGCGTTAGACGGTATAATAACGTAATGACAAATATTGTGCAGGATAGAAAAGTAAATATTGGCTTAGATGTTTATCCGAATCCTTCATCAACTTATCTTATAGTTAGTTCAGTCGAAAGGAAATTAAAAGAAATAAAATTATATAATGCATTCGGACAGATGATCTTTTCTAAAAATTTAACGCCAGACAACTATTATCACATTGATCTGCCAGGTACTTTTTCAGGACAGTTTTTCTATATCATTACGGATGTTGATCAGAACCGGTATTCGGGTAAGGTTACTATAATCAGATAAAGCAGAAAGCTGAAGATGAATTATTTTAGGTTTTGTTTTAAGGGATATTAATTTTGGATTATCAACACATACAGCTTTGTGTGATATAGTAACTTTGTTAAGTTTAACACATGGAATTGCCCATAACGGTTTGTGGGTTTAAGAAGTTGGCGATTTCGGAGCACTAAACTGTCTGCCGTCACAAATGTTTCATTGGAAAACTGAACTTCATTTAACCACTGAACCGCCAATTTCTTAAACCCGCTGTTGTGCGAACACCCGACTATGCACATGAAGATACGCCGTTCAAATATTCGCAAACTTTATTTTTCTACGACAAGTTTTTTTGTTCCAATAAATTCTCCTGAATGAATTTGTACAATATAAATTCCAGCTGGGAAATCTTTAGTGTTTACTTCTATTTTTTGTGTTTCACTTGCCGATGTTGAATAAATTATTTTTCCGGTAATGTCTGCGATTGTTACATCGGCCTTTTTGGTATTGTTGCCCAAAGCAATGGTGAGATGGTTTGTGACAGGATTGGGAAAAAGATTTATTGATGAAGCAAGGGAGTTTTCAATTATTCCTGTGACAGTTGTTTGTCCGGCAAGTATGGGTTGGTTGGGAATAGAATTGTAAGCGTATTCATAAATCGTAATTGAAACTGTATTTTGGCCTATCAATACTCCAAGTTTAATCCATCCATAAAAAAAGTCAGTTCCCACCTGTACTTTTAAAGGGAGGTAGTTTCCGGAAACATTAATCCAGTTACCGGTTTCGGGTAAATAAACAAGATGACTACCGGGAGATGGTGAACAAGACTCACAATTTACACTTTTTGTAACCAAAGTATGTATAGCATTCGTCCAGGCCAAAGAGGAATTAATAAGTGTATTTAAAGCATATCCTCCGGTGGTATCAGCTATCCAACAATTAGAAGTTGAACTTATCACTGCTGAATTTCCATTGGCCATAGTATGACCCCCGGTAGGACCACATCTACCGCAATTTACAAACATTTTGCTTGCTGACAAGACAAAATCACTGATCCCGTCATTATTCAAGTCAAGTGAATAATCCGGCGAGCAATTGGTTTGAAAGATGCAACTAAGCACCATATCCGGATTTACATCTGTATAAACAACCTGTGCATTTGAAAGTGTAGAAAACATCAATACTGTAACGATGAAGGCATAAACCTTTTTTTGTAGTTGTTTTTTCATTTTATTATTGTTTTAGCTGTTTGAGTAAAATTATTGATATTTGAACGGGGCAAAGGTGGAGCGATAGAAAAGACAGAGCAATGCCATAAACAGGGTGTTTTGCTGATGCAAGCAGAGTAAAACACCATATTCAAGGGGTTTCAGATGAAGTATGAGCTGGTTACATTTGCTGCGATTTTTATACATAAGTTTAAATCCCCGATTAACTGAAGCATTGAGCTATGAAAAAAAATCTCCGTTTTATTTCCGTTTTATTCCTGTGCGGAGTTTTATTTAATTCTGCTCTGGCGCAGAATCAACAGGCGATTGATTCGTTGTTGAATGTTTTGAAAACGGCAAAGGAGGATACGAACAAGGTAAATCTGCTCCACAACCTCGGCTGGGAGCTGATGTATTCCAACACCGATACAGCCATAATACTCGGCAACCAGGCACTCGCTCTTGCCGAAAAATCAAAATGGAAAAAAGGCATCGCTAAATCTATAGGAAACCTGGGTACTTATTATTTTTTCAAAGGCAATTATTCCAAAGCATCGGACTATCTTTTCAAGGCATTGAAAATGGATGAAGAGCTTGGAAATAAAAAAGGAATTGTAAAGGACCTTAGCTATATCGGACATGTTTATTTTAACCAGGGCGATTATTCTAAAGCGTTGGACAATTTTTTGATGTCATTGAAAGTGGCAGAAGAACTCGGAGATAAAAATGGAATCGCACTGGAACTCGGCAATATCGGAATGGTCTATGTTACTCAGGGCGATTATATTAAATCGTTGGACTATCATTTAAAGGCAATGAAAATTAATGAAGAACTCGGAGATAAAAATGGCGTTGCAAGGAATCTAAGCAACATCGGAAATGTCTATATTGAGAAAGGTGATTATCCCCAAGCGCTGGACTATTATTTCAAAGCATTAAAAATGGCGGAAGAACTCGGAAATAAAGAATTACAAGTAAATAATCTTGGCAATATCGGAAGTGCCTATGCTCAACAACAGGACTTCCCCAAAGCTTTGGACTATTTTCTTAAACATTTGAAACTGACGAAAGAACTTGGAGATATAAATGGGGAAGCTCTGGCTCTCGGCAACATCGGAAATATCTATATTGAGGAAAGCGATTATCCCAAAGCGCTGGACTATCAATTACAGGCCTTGAAAATAAATGAAGAATTAGGCGATAGGAATGGAATTGCAATGAATCTCGGCAACATCGGCTTACTTTATATCTTAACAGGAAAATTTAAAGAGGCAGAAGTGGAACTGAAAAAAGCAATTGCACTTGGCGATAGTATTGGTGCTAAGAATAATTTAAGACTATTTGAAGAATCACTTTCCCAACTTTACGACACCACAGCCCAGTTGGCCATGCGCAATGGGCAGTTTGCAATGGCAGCAGAGAAATACAAGCTTTCTATGATTCACTATAAAAACGCAATGGCGTTAAAAGATACACTTTTTGATCAGGAGAAGAATGATGAAATCACACGCAAGGAAATGAATTACGCGTTTGATAAAAAAGAAGCAGCAACAAAAGCCGATAACGAAAAACAACTGGCTGTGGCAGATGTAGAAATCAAAAAACAAAAACTGATTAAGAATTATTTCATTGGCGGACTTGCGTTGTTGTTGATACTTTCATTTTTTGTTTATAATAATTTCAGGATATCGAATAAACTGAAATTGCAAAGTATCCGTAACAGAATTGCAAGCGACCTTCACGATGATGTCGGCTCTACGTTAAACAGTATTTCGGTTTACAGCGAGGTGGCGAAGCAAAAATCTCCGGCTGTAGTTGATGAACTGGAACAGATCGGAGATGCTTCAAGAAAAATAATTGAAGTGATGAGTGATATTGTCTGGACCATCAATCCAAAGAACGATACATTTGAAAATATCATTTCACGCATGGGCACGCTTGCGTACAATTTGCTTAAGGCAAAAAATATTGAACACACATTTCAGGCAGATGAAAATTTAAATGAGACAAAACTTTCCCTGGAATCGAGAAGAAATTTTTACCTGATTTTTAAAGAAGCGCTCAACAATCTTGTAAAGTACTCCAATGCGACTCGTGCATCCATCACCTTAACCAATGAAAACGGATTAATAAAGTTGGCAGTCAGGGACAATGGAGTCGGGTTTGATGTCTCTCAGACATCAAAAGGTAACGGCCTGCTCAATATGAAATATCGCTCTGAAGAAATGAAAGCGCAATTGAAAATAGAATCAGAAAAAGGAAGCGGAACAAGTGTTGAACTAAAATTTAAAGCATGAAAACATTGAGAGTAATTATTTTTGAAGATAACAGGAGTTTACGCGAGGGATTGTTCCAGCTTATTAATGGAAGTCTCGGATTTGAATGTGTCGGAGCGTTTGCCAACTGCACGGACATTATAAATGACATCAGGCAAACAAATCCTGATGTCATTCTCATGGACATTGAAATGCCCGGAATTTCGGGTATTGAAGCGGTGAAAATCGTGAAAGAAAATTTTCCGGATGTGAAAATCCTGATGGAGACCATTTTTGATGACAACGATAGAATATTTCAATCTATTTGCAACGGGGCCGAAGGGTATATTCTAAAGAGCACTCCTCCGGTTCAAATGCTTGCCGCGATCAAAGAAGTTTATGAAGGCGGTTCTCCAATGACACCAAGCATAGCCAGAAAAGTACTGAAGATGGTACAACATAAACCGTCAGCAGAAGCAGTTAATGATTTTGACCTTTCAGACAGGGAGAAAGAAGTTGTGAAATATCTTGTTCAGGGAATGAGTTATAAATTGATTGCCGAATCCTGTTTCATTAGCCCTGAAACTGTAAACGGTCACATCAAAAACATTTACAAGAAGTTGCAGGTTCATTCAAAATCGGAAGCGGTGGCGAAGGCGATTAAGGGAAAAATTGTCTGATCTTTTTAAGCAATGTACTTCAACCGAAGTGGGTAGGGTGGGGTAAATTAAAATGTGAAACACTCCAATTTTATAAATATGAAGATCTTGTTTCTCTTTTTGATGTACTGAAGCGATAGTTAAAAGGCTTTGCCGACTTATGGAGCATGGCATTTCGGTCAAGCACACGTGTTTATTCGGAGCTGAAAGCAGTTGCCTATAACGAAGAAGGGATTAAAGAAGTTTTAAAAAGGGGGATTGGATACAAGACTGTTTGTACAACCACAACTATTTGTTAGATGCACTACTGTTCGCATTACGGTCAATACCCCTTTTTAAAATTTCGTTTAAGTATGTTATGCAAATACCCGACTGTCAATGCGAAGATGTGTTGTTCAAATAAACACTAAATTATTTTTCCACAATAAGTTTTTTCGTTGCAATAAAATCAGCTGCCTGAACTTTAACTTGATAAACTCCCGCTGAAAATTTTGAAACATCAATAGTAATTTCGGGATTAGAGTTTGATGTACCGAGATTTTCACTGTAAACTTTTCTACCACTTACATCATAAATCACTACACTTTCAATTTTCATCCCGATTAAATCGGGTTCATTATCAATTATGAATTGATTGGTGGCAGGATTAGGATAAATTTCTATACCTTCATTATTATTAATAACATTAATACCTGAAATAGTATTATCATAAATATCAACTACAGAAGAAAAACCCGGATTACGCCCTCCCGCAAAAAATACTTTGGTGCCTACAGAGGTAGCACTTAAATAACCTCTTGCTACAGAAAGACTATCGGTTGTCCAGAGACCGGTGCTGTTGTCATAAATATCAACTACAGAAGAATAACCAGTACCACCATTAGTAAACCCTCCCGCAAAAAAAACTTTGCTGCCAACTGTGGCAGCACTTAAAAACCCTCTTGCTGCAGAAAGATTCGCAGTTGACCAGAGGCCGGTGCTGTTGTCATAAATATCAACTACAGAAAAAACTGTTTGAGGAACTGTCGCAAATCCTCCGGCAAAAAAAACCTTGGTGCCTACAGCGGTAGCGCTTAAAGATGATCTTGCTTGAGAGAGATTCGCAGTTGTCCAAAGACCGGTGTTGTTGTCATAAATATCAACCACAGAAGAATAACTAGAACCACCAGTCATACCTCCGGCAAAAAATACCTTGGTTCCAACAGCGGTAGCACTTAAAGCTGATCTTGCCTGAGATAGATTAGCAGTTGTCCAGAGACCGGTGCTGTTATCATAAACATCTACTACAGAAGAAGGATTACCATCATACCCTCCTGCAAAAAAAACCTTGGTGCCAGCAGCGGTAGCACTTAAAGATGATCTTGCTTGAGATAGATTCGCAGTCGTCCAGAGACCGGTGTTGTTGTCATAAATATCAACCACAGAAGAAGGAGTAGAACTACTACTCGAACCTCCCGCAAAAAAAGCTTTGCTGCCAATTGTGGCAGCACTTAAAGACCCTCTTGCTACAGAAAGATTAGCGGTTGTCCAGAGGCCGGTGCTGTTGTCATAAATATTAACTACAGAAGCAGGAGTAACATTGTTAAGAAACCCTCCCGCAAAAAAAACTTCGGTGCCAACTGCGGTAGCACTTAGATAAAATTTTGATGTTGATAGATTGGATGTCGTCCATTGTGCATCAGCCATGTTTATACTAATGATACAGATAAGTGTGAGTAGAAAAAATTTCATTTTGTGTTTTTTATTTAAAGTTTGAATTGAATTTATTTTTGTTTTTAGTTTTTCGTTCAAAGCAACAAAGATAATAATTAGTACTACGGCCCACGGGTTTCGCATAACGTTTAGCCAAGCTGCCGGGCACGCCGTTCTCTTGAATCGAAGATAGTACTTTCTTTGCCTGGCAGCAAGGCGATGTTATGTGCAGTGTTTATAAGCGCTTTAATTTATATTCGTCACCTTTATTTAATTCGTCTACTAAAACGTTTTGAATTACTACATGATTTTTATTTACAAAATCTATCATCCTCTCAAAATTTGAAAAAGTGGATTTTGTAAGTGTAATAGATTCGTCCATATAATAGTGAAGATTGTCTCGATATTCCAAATATGGTTCAAATAATGCTGCGGTTTCTGCACTAAAATTCAATGCACTTAAGTATCCTGGCTTCATTAAAATATTAGTTCCTAGTGAATATTCTTGAATACCTAAAATTTGTAGTCTTTGATTTGGAAGTGGCAATTTAATTTTGGAATTTTCTTCCCATTTTGAAATTCTCACTACTTCATCTCGAAAAACAGGTTCATTTTTTTGCTTAGTTGATAAATCATTAAAAATATTTTTATCAAGTTTGTGAATAACGATTCCATTAGCCAAAAGAATTGCTTTAAGAAAATTTTCAATACAGATGTGAATTTTGACAGAATCTATTAAATTATTTAAAGCAAATCCAGAAATTTCGTCAATTTTTGGTGGTTTAGTGTTAATATGTTCAGAAATAATTTTTAGTTGATC
The DNA here is from genome assembly GCA_016720935.1 of Bacteroidota bacterium. Taxonomy (NCBI): domain Bacteria; kingdom Pseudomonadati; phylum Bacteroidota; species Bacteroidota bacterium. The sequence continues at coordinate 633,563 of JADKJP010000007.1, read as the reverse complement.
TTTGTTTTTGTACAAATAGGTGTCTGCAAATTGTCGATAGCCAAACATTAATAAATTCATTGCAATTCCTTTTGCATTTCTCAAGTCAAAATAACATAACTGAAAATTAGCTTTTATTTCTTCCATCACTTAATAACATTGCACATAACGTTGGCAGTATGCGTAGTTGGGGATTTCGTGGAGACGAACCTAACACCCGATAAGAAACTTGCCAGCGAGTGATGCGCTTGCCTAAGCACTTAAACCCCAATTACGTATGACCGCGTGTTACCCACCGTTTTTTTTATTTTTTTTATGCTAAATATGTCGAAATGTGTCTTTTATCACTCGTTCCAACATAATTATTTGCTTTCTCTGTTGTTGCTGGCAATCGAGTTGAATTATATAAATTATTAGTATAAACTTTTGTAAACCAAAAAACTTGTTCAACCAACTCTGAAAATTTTGAATTGCCATGCCTGTGCTTAATTATAATAGGGCTTAATACTGCCCCTTTCTCATCAGCTTGAATATTGGTCACTAAGATACCATATTTTTGATTTTCAAGTATCCAAGAGTCACCAGATACCAAATTTTTGTATTCATGCTCATCATGTGAAGCAATTATAGGATAGCCTGACTTAATAATTTCGACAATTTCAACATTGTCTGTCCATAGGTGTTTTTTTGCCTGCTTAACCAAGTCTTCAATTTCTCCACTGTGCAATTTACCATCACGGTGAATAATCAATTTTTGAGGTTTTGGAAGCTTATTTTTTTGAATGTACGTTCTTAATTCCAAAAATCCAGGCCATATCACTTCGGAACTAATAGCTTCATTTCTGGGTATTTTATCAATAACCCTATATGAAAGGAAAATTCCCTTATTGTCAAAAAGCACAACACATAAATTCGAATATTTCTCATCATTATGGGTTGTATGCCCTAAATCAATACCTAAGAAGTACGTAGTTTCTGGTTCGAATGTATTGTCAATAATATTTAAAATGCCACCTAATTTTTCAAGACATTTTACAGTAAAGTTCGATAATTGAAATTGGTTAATTTGACCTTGGTACATTTGAAGCCGAATACCTAAATCATAAAGCGATTGAAAATATTCTCTTGGCTGAATATACTTAGTAAAAATTGCACAAAGTAGTTTTTGTCCATATTCTTTTTTCAATTGTTTAAAAGTTGAAATATCAATGACTTCATTGGATGAAAAAACTATTGGGTTCAAAATTTCGACATTACCACCAGCATTGAATTTTGTTATTAAATCAATAAACATGTCTATTTTAAGTCCATCAATAATTATTGGTTGAACTACTTTATCACTTACAGGCCGATATATTCCGTTATAGAAAGCTGCTTTTTGCTCAATAACCTTTTTCCCATTTCCAATTAGTAGATTTGTTTTTTTTGTAAGGTGATTAATTATAATCTCAGAAAATGGCTTGTCGCTTAATTCTATAAAATCAGGCATTACAATTAACTGTGAAACAGGAATCAAAAAGTCAATTGAAGTGGATAATTCCTTTATCGTGTTTTCAGTTATTTCGCCAAAAATAGCAGGTGAATAGTTTGCAACAAAATGATAATCAAACGTAGCTACAACTTTTTTTCTGTCTTTGACAAACTCCGTTATCTTTTCAGAACAATCACTATCAAGAAGGTCAAATTTTTGTTTTTTAAAGTATTTACAATCAACCAAATTGAAAAGCATATTATCTGTCTTAGAATTGTTTTCGTTTTTAAGCCTAAGATTAATCAGATATTCACTTGTTATGTCCTTTGAATTAACGATTTTAGAAACTGGAAGGAAATGAATAAAAAAATCTCCATCATTGAATACTTCTACGTTAAAATCAAAACATTTTAGCAAATGGAATGGATGTAAATTTAGATTATCAATTACGTAGGTATTGTGATTTAAATATTGTTCAAAATGTTGATTATAAACATTGCGAATCAAGTGTCCAAGATAATTAGAAATCAATGTAATATTATCAAATGGTGGCGTTATACTCTCCATTTTGCAAAATTTATATTGCCAAGTCTTGGACTCGGTTAACGGAAGAAAGGTTATAAAGTAGCTTTCTCCTATTTCATAAAGTAAAATTTCAGGATTCATTTTTAACCATTTGCAGAATTTCACCTTTTGGTCATTCTGCTTATCAAGGTCAGTCGTGAAATTATATTTATAAATAGAAATGCTTTTAATCTTTCCTTTTTTACTTGATATAAAGTAGCGCTCGTTCATTTTTTAAAATGGTGGGTAACGTTTGGCAGATTTGCGATGGGCGGGATTTTTACCACTGAACTTAATGCGGCGCGCAAAACTTTTGGCTACCACTAAACTGTCTGCGGAGCACGAAACCCCGCCTATTGCAAATGTGCTGTTAGCGGCTGGCATTTTGTTTCACGTCTATTTTCTGTCCTTGTCTTTTTATTTGTCGGCCAAACCAAAGTCCAACGATTATTACGGGAACTATTCCAAACATTGTCACCCAATACATTGGCTTGAAATAGTAGTCGTAAAATGGATTACTAAAACCACCAATGTTGTCAATTCCTTCTTGAATAAATCCTACCGAACTACCAATCAAAGTCCCAGTTAATAAAGTTATAAGTCCATACTTTACGCCTGTCCAAAGTTCATTTTTTCGTTTCACTAAAATTTCAACTCCTGCGAGTTGTCCGAAGAAATAAGCCATTGCTAACAGTCCAATAGCTCCAAACAATAAATGATACCAAAACTCTATGTCAAAAATCCAAAATACGGCTTTTGTTAATTTTTCGTCCCAACTGTAAGTCACCATGGCGAAAAGTATATAGGCAATCAAAAGTCCAATGAGTCCAGACTTTATCGCTAGTCGTTGTCCGATATGTTTTGCTGTCTTTATGTCCACAGTTGCTTGTTTGATTGTCTAGTTGCTTGCAGCTAACGTCCAAGCCTTACCGCCGGGCCTTTCGTGGGTTATTCGAAGATACACACTTTTTTGCCTGGCGGTAAGGCGATGTTAGCTGCAGTTTATCTTTCGATTTATTCGTCACGTAACATATTCCATGTACCATTTTGAGTCAATAATGTTATAAAGTTTCCGAAAATTGAAAACCCCATTTTCATTTTCCAAACGCCCTCTGCTGATTTCTTGTCATGGGAAAATGTACCTTCATAATAAATTGGCTTATGCTTCTTTTCAGGATTCGTATGCATGCCATAAGTCTTTGTGTCATTGTTCAATGCAATTACAGCTTTTATAGGCATTCGTTTTACGAAACTTAGTTTTTCACCCGAGATTGTTCCCTCTATCTCTCCGATGCCTGGTGTTCCTTTCATTGTTAAATCATCTTCAACTGAACCTTTGAAATGATTATTTTCAAAAGTGTCAATTGAAATTGCAAAGTTTGTTTTGTCAACACCTAATATTTCCTTAACTCTTTTGGAGTTGTATCTATAAGAACCTTTCCACTTTCCTATCATGCTTTGTGGTATGACTAATATTTGACTTTGGCAGACTGTTTCATCGGAGCGTTTAAATAGCAGCTAATGGGAAGGTTGCTGAAGTGCCGATCTTCCGTATTTCGCTATGGAAAGATACCTTGTTTGAGGCATTTCAGCAAACGGTTGTTGTTCGCAGTTTTAATGGGTTTCTTCAATAACCTTTAGCTCCTGCAGTTTTAATAAAAATCTATTGCGCTAATCTTCGATTGACGCTGTGGATTTTTTTGTCAGGATTGCAGATAGATTCGCCCGGGTTCCATGTGTGTAAGTGGTAAAATGGAGCTTTTGATTTTATTCTATTTTATGCGGTTGTGACTCCGGTTTTTATCCCCGAACTTTGCCATTCATTGAATCGGAATTCATTAAAACAAGTTTTATTCTTTCCGATTCAATGAATGGCTGGCGATAACGACAATTTCCTTTTAAACTTTTACGTCCCAGGGCGCTTCTTGCTCGCAAGACTGAAAACTGACAGGACGAATGCACCCTAATTAAAATTGCGAACTACGTTTGAAAGATTTATGAAGTAAAAAAAAGGGGGGATTAAAAGCTCGTCTCTTTCGCCCCGCGACAAACGTAATTAAATATTTGAAACTTCATACTGGCAGGTCGCCCCCCCCTTTTTTTATTTCATAAATCTTATGTTAGATGAAGTGCTTTGTTTTCGGGCGTTTCGTGTCATTTAGTTTCAGTTTGCAAGTTGTTGGAAATGGGATTGCTTCTTATTCAGGAAGTCCATTTTCTCTTTATTTTCTGTTTCCCCATTTTTTATTAATATTTGTCTTGCTCTAATAATCATTTCAACTGCTTTTTTATTTTCGCCCTCGTAGGAATACATATTAGCAAGTGTAACTAAAAGATGGTCATTTGTCTGATTGTTTGCTATTGTTGATTTCATAAATTCAATTGCTTCTTGTCCTTTTCCGCTTGCCTGCATATATTGAGCACGCCAACAAATAGCATTTAGTATTGAAAGTTTTCTGTCAAGAAGTTTCTCGCAATATGAAATGGCTTCACTGTAATTGCCAAGTTCTCCATTGAGTTTGACAAGCGAAACAAGTGTCTGCTCATCGTCAGGTAGTCGTTGCTCAACAACTTTAAAACATTTAATTGCTTTTTCTTTCTGGTCTGTCAGCCAATAGTTGGATGCAAGGTTGAACCAGTTGTTTGTGTTGTCCTTGTCAACTTTTATTAAAAGCTCAAGAATGTTAATTGCTTTTTCAAAATGTCTTTGCCTTGAAACCCCTGCCGCAATATTGCCAGCATTAAAATGAAGTGTTTTTTTGTCAGGTGCTAACTGAATTGCCCTTACTATTAAATCTGATGCTAACGAAAAATTTCCTTTTTCCTCAAAAGCAATTGCAAGGTTTGTCAATGCACCTGTATTGTTCGGGTCAATATCTATTGCTTCCGTTAAATAACGTATTGCATTGAGTAAATCATTTTGTTCTTTATAAAATATACCAAGGTTGTTACAAGTTTTGGAATTGTAAGATTCAAGATTATATGAAAGTAATGTTGCCTTAATGCCTTCATCAATATTTCCTAACTGATATTCAATTCTCCCTTTCAAACTCCAGGCAGAACTGTCTTCCTTGTCTTGTTCAAGATATTTATTAATAAGTTGTTTTGCTTTGTCAATGTCTCCAAGCGAAATGAAGGATAAGCTTTGAATGTATAATTCTCTTAAAGAACTGTCGGGTTGAGTTTTGTTTTGAGGAACTTTGAGTTTCAAATTTGTAGCTACTCGTTGCAAATCCAAAATCATTTCCCCAAAGGTTTGGTAACGGTCATTAGGATTTCTTGAAAGGCATTTGTAAGCAATACTTGAAAGGGGATGATTGATTTCAATAACTGGTTCTGTCAAGTGCATTATAGCATAATGTTCAATCGTAGTTTTACCTTTTAATGAATAAGGATATGCACCTAAAAGCTGATATAGCACAATGCCAAAACTGTAAATATCAGAACGGAAATCAACCTTGGTAGAGTCAAGAATTTGTTCGGGTGAAGCGTATAATATTGTTCCAAGAAAGGAACCTGCATTAGTCAAACCAACTTTGGGTTCTTCTGCTTCAGGTTTCTTAAATACTTGCTTAATCTTATTGAACAAGTTTTCCTTTGGCAATTTGATTTGATTAAGTTGGTGAAACTCGTTATCAAATTTTGATAATCCGAAGTCAGTAATTTTCAGATTACCTTCTTCGTCAACCATTAAGTTGTCGGGTTTAATATCACGATGTGATTTAAGTCCTTTTGAAATGGCGTAATCCATTCCATAACAGAATTGAGCAATCCACTTAATAATATTTTGTGTTGATATTCCCCCTTGCTTTAAATAGTCAGTAATAGTGTTCCTATTATATTCATCAGGTGCAATGTATTCGGCTGCAATGAAAAGTTGTTCGTTTATTTCATCAACAAACAGTGCTTTTACAATGTTAGGGTGTATGCCGATGGAAACCCAAGTTTCTGCTTCTGCACGAAACCTTTTAAGCGAATTAAGTTCAGCTTTCTGAAATGTTTTTAAGACAAATGGGTTAGGGTAGTTGCGATTTGATACAAGATAGACAACGCCCATACCCGATTTACCTTCGCCACCGAAGATGTTGCGAATTTTAAATTCCCCAACAATTGTTTCGCCTATTTTTAATTGTCTTGTCGTCATTACTGTTTGTTTCTTGTATTCAGGTTAAAGTTAGCACGTCCCCCAGCATTTCATCTAACGTTCCGACGCTATGGCAAGTGCGGGAATAAATTGTTGCTCAACTGTCTGCCAGCACAAATGTATGTAAAGATTTCAAATGTTTCAACGAACACGCAAACCCGCATTTGCTATAGCGTTTGTTATGCCTCGTATTTTATTTTTTCAGTCTTGTAAATCTGCCAAATTAAGAAAAGTATTATTCCAGTCTCTCCCAATTAATTGTTTTTTTTATTATTAAATTAAATTTCCTTTCTCTTTTTTTTATCGGGCAGAACTATAATCATTATTATCAGATTTAATGTAAACTCTAGAGCATACAAGTAACTCTGAATTGTATTTACTGTAGCAGACGTAAGAGGGGAGCTTGCGACTGCAGAATAATATGCTTTCAATCCATAAGGCTGGACAAAATGAATTAGAATGACATAAACAAGAAGAATTACTGCATATTTTGAAATGAGTTTTTTTGTTTCCATATTTTTGAATTTTACCAATTCATTGTCCAGTAAATTATTATCATGTCCTTTTCGACAAATGTATATCCTTTTGAAAATCCACTCTTACTTTTTTTTATTGAATCATTCTCATTTGATTTTGTGTCTATTATTTTTAGGAAGTTGCCCAATTTGCATTCTTTTATAATGATTTCCGCATTCTCATAATTCTTACTAATCGAATTTAGATTACTTGGCAAATCTTCCGTATATGAAATAGCTTCCTGCGGAATTGGGAATATTGTCTTACAATTATTTAAACCACTCGTGTCACTCAGATTGCACTTAAAACCATCAACGATCGCAAAACACTTATCACTGGCATATCCACTATATATTGCTTGATTTGAAAACTCAGATTTAAGTTTCAAAAACTCAGATTTGGAAGATACCTTTGTCAAAAGGTAGAGTTGTCCAAAACTAGTATTCACTGGCGAATAAAAGCCAAAACCTATCTGATTGTTTGGTAGTTTCTTTGGAATATGGTCCACCAATTTTTTGTCGAAAGAATTATAGCTATCTGAATACCTGGCTTGCGAGTCAGGATCATTCATGTTTATGCACGAATAGCAATACAATGTCAATAAAATAAGGTATTTCGGTTTCATTTCGGTTTTCTTAATATGAGGCATAATGGGAAGGTTGCTGAAGTGCCGAGCTTCCGTATTTCGCTATGGAAAGATACCTTGTTTGAGGCATTTCAGCAAACGGTTGTTGTTCGCAGTTTTAATGGGTTTCTTCAATAACCTTTAGCTCCTGCAGTTTTAATAAAAATCTATTGCGCTAATCTTCGATTGACGCTGTGGATTTTTTTGTCAGGATTGCAGATAGATTCGCCCGGGTTCCATGTGTGTAAGTGGTAAAATGGAGCTTTTGATTTTATTCTATTTTATGCGGTTGTGACTCCGGTTTTTATCCCCGAACTTTGCCATTCATTGAATCGGAATTCATTAAAACAAGTTTTATTCTTTCCGATTCAATGAATGGCTGGCGATAACGACAATTTCCTTTTAAACTTTTACGTCCCAGGGCGCTTCTTGCTCGCAAGACTGAAAACTGACAGGACGAATGCACCCTAATTAAAATTGCGAACTACGTTTTGCAGCTTGGCGAAGTGGCGGATTTAGAAGCACAAATGTTCAATTTTAGCACAAATGTTTATTAGAAATTCGAATGTTCAATTTAGCACTGAACCCGCCATTTTGCCAAACTGCTGTTGTGCGTTCGGTGTTTTGTCTGTCATTAAATTTTGTTTCAATTCTTCTTCGTTTACGTTCATTGTTTTGATATATTCTTTAAAGGTTTCAGTTGTCTGTGGAACTGCAAGTCCAATTTTCTTTAGCATTCCATCTGTTTCCTTTATTCGGTATGTTTCAAAAAAACTTGTGTCTTGTTTTGGGAATATTAAAAACCCATTCTTTGAACTAAAGCGATACATATACGCAATTGTTTTGTAGTAAATACTTGTCGCTTTTTCTGAATTTTCAGAATATGATTGTTGTCTGTCCAGTGGAACATATTTTGCGTCCCCAACAGATTTTGGTTCTTCTTTACTAATAAAGTCAGGATAAATAGATTGAAAATTCTCAAAAAGTAAATGACGGTGTTTTCCTGTTTTATTCTCTGGGTGAATGAAATTTTCTTTTAGAATGGTGTTAAGATACTCTTCCCAAAGCCAAGCACCATCAAATAATAATCCATAAACTTTGTCTTTTTCATTGCCGAATGTTATTTTCTCGTGCCGTAAAATTTTTAAACAAATCTTTTGCAAGGCAGAATATTCCGTGAAATATGGATGTGCAACTGGCTTTAAATTAGCAGTAATTATTTTTTGTTTAGCATTGCTATTGTATGTTTTATCTGTAACAAATATGAATTTACTTACAATGTCTCTGACTTCACTTTCACCTGTTAATACACCACTTCCGAAAGGATGCTTATTGATATATTCAATAGTATGTCTAATAAGTTGTGTCAGGTAATTATTATAGCTATGTTCCCTTGTGGTATAGGCAATCTTACCTGTAAAAGGAATGTTTCTAAGAATATGCCGTTTAACATCAATAGTTCCTTTTACATTTGAATCGTTGTATTCCTCTTTTTTATAGGCTTTGTATATACCTTGTGAATAAGTTTTTTTTAGATAATAAGGGAAGAGATATAGCAGAAAATCCCAAATATTTTCTTTGTTTGGTGTTTGGTCAAATTTTAAAAGATTAATTGAAAAGACCTTTTGCAGCATATAATGAAGAAAATAATCGTTGTTGTCATCTTTTGCAAAACGTGATGAAATTGTAAGTTGTGTGGAATTTCGACCAATGAAACCCATTAAATTATAGGTTGTTAGATTTTCATTGTCTAGTGTGAAGATTGGTGGCTTTTCTACATCGTCTCGATATTTACCAAACGAATGAGGAAAAACAAGCAAATCAGGATTTTCATTTTGTAAATCCAAAAGGTTTCTGTTTGCTATAACTGATAAATCTGCAATGTTTAAATTGTCAAATTTATCAATACTTTTTCCTCCATTGTTATCAGTTGTTCTCATTATGCAAGAAAGGAATTTTTCAGTAGTTCAATTTTCTCAATACTATCAGGCATTCCCCTTAAATATTCTTTTAGAAGTGGCTCAATTCGTAAATTCCAAATATTGTCAATATCCTGTCTAGCATTACTGTTCGAATCTAGGAAATATGCAGCTCCAATGTGATAAGAAGGATTTAGTCCATTTGTATCTGAAATTTTCTCGTTTAACGTTAACATTCTTTCCTTTATATTCTGTGGTAAATTCATATTTTCTGAACTTTGTTCTGCTGTAATTTCTATCCAAGTAAAACGTCTTCGCATTGCAAAATCGAAACTTTCAACACTTCGGTCAATGTCGTTCATTGAGCCGATTATATAGACGTTTTCAGGGACATAGAAAACTTCTTTTTCATCATTATGTAAATTTGAATACTGTGTTTTAACTGAACCCTTTTTACCTCTATAGCTTGGGTCAATGGAAAAGAATAACTCCCCAAATATTTTTGAAATCTCACCTCTGTTAATTTCGTCTATAACAAAAACATAATTTTTAATACCCTTATTAGAATTTTCTTGACCGTTTACAAAATCTACTAAACTAAAATTGGCTTTCAGATAATCTACAACATCCTCCATATCTTTTTGAAAAGCACCAGAAGGTCTTGCTTGCTTACCTTGATAAGCATCGTAAACATTCTTTTTCGTGATAGTAAAATTGTATTGAGATGGAGTATTTACAGAAGAATACTTCAATGAGTCTTTAGAAGATAGGCCGAAATCCCAAGAACCAATCGTTGTCAATGTACCTTGAGAAATACTATTTCTTACTGCTGTTAATAGACTTTCCCAAGCCACATCAAAATTGTCAACTATCTCAGAAAATTTTGCCTCCGAAGCTTTTTGGCAAAATGATTTGAAAATTCCGTCTTTAATTTCAAAACCGATTATTCCGTTTTCATCAGGCGGTGTTGGTCTTAGTCCTTCGACAAAGTCTGTATAGTCGTAAGATGGATGAAATTGTACAAAATTAAATTGTCCACTGTCTTCCATCTCTTCATCAGTTTTAACTCCAATCATTTGCTTTGCAATTTCTTTGGCTAAATATGTTTTGCCTGTTCCAGGAGCACCTGTTAGGATGATGTTTTTGTTTGTTTTGAGTAATTCTACAAACTTCTGAATGTCTTGTTCTTTTTTAACCATTTCTAATTCTTTTTCTATGATTTCAACCAATCTTTTGTCGTTCTCATTTCTTTGTGGATGCAGTTGGTAGAGAGCAGGGATTTGTTTGTTGTCGCCATAATACGCTGTACCATCAAATTCTAATTTCAGTTTTGAAACTCTTTCTTTTGTCAAATATGGGTTAAGTTGTCTGCAATATGCACCGCTTGGAGTATTTTCGATTTCTTTCCACTCACATTTATCATTTGAAACGATACCAATACCAAAAACGTGTGGTTTCCAATTCTTCCTTTGCGAATTGATAATCACATCACCTTTTTTTATTGTATTTATAAAAGTATTTCCAAATTGGTTGTCCTCGTCCCACCCGATAAATGAATAGGGATTGCTTGATAGAAATTCTTTCCATCTGTTTTCTTCATCATTATTTTTTACGTTTGGAGATACAACCCAATAATTTTTATTTTTCATTTCTGTCACTTTCTATGTTACTGTCGTTTTACACTGACGCACAATGGGAAGGTTGCTGAAGTGCCGAGCTTCCGAATTTCGCTATGGAAAGATACCTTGTTTGAGGCATTTCAGCAAACGGTTGTTGTTCGCAGTTTTAATGGGTTTCTTCAATAACCTTTAGCTCCTGCAGTTTTAATAAAAATCTATTGCGCTAATCTTCGATTGACGCTGTAGATTTTTTTGTCAGGATTGCAGATAGATTCGCCTGGGTTCCATGTGTGTAAGTGGTAAAATGGAGCTTTTGATTTTATTCTATTTTATGCGGTTGTGACTCCGGTTTTTATCCCCGAACTTTGCCATTCATTGAATCGGAATTCATTAAAACAAGTTTTATTCTTTCCGATTCAATGAATGGCTGGCGATAACGACAATTTCCTTTTAAACTTTTACTTCCCAGGGCGCTTCTTGCTCGCAAGACTGAAAACTGACAGGACGAATGCACCCTAATTAAAATTGCGAACTACGTTTGAGGCTTGCTGACGGGCACGCCGCTGCGTTCAATCGAAGTTAATACTTTTTTTGCCTGACAGCAAGTCGGTGTTAGCGGCTGCCGTAACTTTCCAATGGTGATATTCTAGTGTCTGCTAATATTTTAATAAATTTTCTCAATTCTGTTTCAATGTCCATAAAAGTTAATTGCTTAAACTTTTTGGGTCTGTATACAAGTGCGACACCAAACCAATCATAGGTAATATTATCATCGCCAAATAGTTCTTTCCAATTTTTCATGTCTGTCTTTTTAATTTCATCCAAGTTAGCGGTGGCAATTATTCTTACAATCCCATTTTCTACTTCACACCTAATCGGATAATTGTCTAGAGTACCTGTCAGCATTGGTTTTGAAGTAGTCCATTTCGCCTTTTTTTCCGTGTACGACTTTTCAAAACCGATATTTAGAAATTGATTAAATGGATTATTGCTTAGTATTTTATTGATTCTGACAAATTCAATAAGATCTTGAATCGATAAAATTAAGACGGTAAAAAGGGGGAGAATAATTGTCGCCATACAATAGCCAATTAATATTAACTTGAAGTCTAGGCTAATGTCTTCAGAATTTAATTTAAGTAAATATATTGTCCAAATGGTGGTTAAAAGAATAGTGATCCATTTAAAATTGAAAATAATTTTATGTCTGTTCACTGAAATATATTCGTTCATATGATTGCAGTCTGTTACGGTTGCCGCTAACGTTTTCGGGCTTGGCGAAGGTGGCGATTTTCACCACAAATGTTGATGCGGAGAACCAAACTTTGATTAACCACAAATGTGTCTGCGGAGCACTGAACCGCCACTTTTGCCAAACCCGTGTTATAAGCTGGCCTATTTGCTATCATAGGTTAATGTGTCTAATTCGTCAAGCTATTTTAATAATTTTTTGTTTGTTTCAAGATCAGTCTTAGCGATGTGTCTTTGGTTAAATAAGCCCATACCCAGTTAATAAAAATAATAAGTTTATTTCTAACACTTAGTATCAGCATAAGATGAAGAAACATCCAAATTAACCACGCAAAATAACCCTTAAATTTAAAATGTGGCAAGTCAACTACAGCCTTGTTCCGGCCTATTGTTGCCATTGATCCCAAATCATTATATTCAAATTCATTAGTCTTAGTTTTATTTAAATTATATGCCAAATATTTAGCTTGGTTGATTGCTACATTAGCCACTTGAGGATGACCATTGGGGTACTTTGGTGTTTGCATAAATGCAATGTCGCCAAGAGCAAAAATATTTTGGGTTCCATTAACCAAGTTTGTTCGATTCACATCAATTCTATTACCAACTTTTTGAACGGAATCGGGTAGCCCTTTAATTGTATTACCTATAACACCTGCTGCCCAAATAACTGTTTTTGATTTTATTATATTTCCATTACTAAGCTCTAGAAAATTTCCATCATATCTTTTTACAAAAGTCTCGGTAATAATATTCACCCCCATCTTTTGAAGATATATTTTTGAAGTTCTTTTGGCAAGCAAACTCATGCTATTCAAGGTGTCTTTGCTTCCTTCAATGAGATTAATTTTAAAATGAGTGAAGTCAATATTAGGATAATCTTTTGGTAGTATATTTTTTTTTATTTCAGCAAATGCACCGGCTAACTCCACACCAGTCGGTCCAGCTCCTACAATTGTAAGATTCATTAAACCTTCCTTTTCACCTGCTTCGGCTGAAATAATATTTTCAAACGTTTGGAGTATATGATTTCGAATATTAATTGCATCGTAAGTGGTTTTTAATGTAAAAGCATGACTTTTTAGTTCATCGTTTCCAAAGAAGTTCGTTGTGCAGCCAATAGCTATTACAAGAAGGTCATAGCAAAATTCGCCTATAGTTGTTTTTATTTTATTATTAGCAGAATCAATAGATAGAACTTCTGCTAAACGGATTTGAAGATTTTTCTTTGTTTTAAATATGTTTCGAAGTGGAAATGAAATACTCGCTGGTTCTAGTTGAGAAGTTGCTACCTGATAAAACAGGGGTTGGAATTGATGATGATTGATTTTATCAATAAGTAAAACATCAAACAGTGTCTCGTCTATTTTTTTATAAACTCAATACCTGCAAACCCACCTCCAATAACAATTATTTTCCTTTTCATGATTATTCCCAAAATACATCCGTTGTGTTTTCAATGAATTTTTCGTTTGTATGAAGTTTTATGATCTCTTCCATATTTTCAGAAGAAGCAACCTTTTGAATTTCATCAAACAAAACTCTTTCTTCAAATCGAACGTGTTTTTCTAAATCTTCTTGTATTTGCTTTATGGAAGTTTCAATATGAGAAGTATCGCAAAATAAACGGGAAATTATTTTGTGTTCTTCGATAGCTTGTTTGATTAGAACATTTTCATTACCTAGTATAGGGAAAATATATTTCTCTTCTAATTCAAAATGTGGCTGTAAATGATTTTTAAAAAACCAATCAATATATAATTTCATACGTGTAATTGAAACACCTTTAGTAAAACCGGTTTTAATTTTCCAGCAGAGTAATAAACTGTGATGGTGTTCTCTGCTCAATGCTTTTAGATATTCTTCTCTTTTTATGGGTTTCATAGTTTTTATATGTGTTACTAGTTTTTCTATAATTTTTGTTGTGGCAGAATCTGAATACATACCGTATGCATTTAATAAAGTGCCTTTTATTTTGTGCTTTGTCGAGGAAATTGCGAATAAAATCATTTCATCTCCCGGGTCAGTATTTCCTTCAAACCGATAGGTTTCATCAATTTCAAATTCATCTGGAGAAAGTTGTGTTAGAGAACTATTGCATACTAAGCATTCTTGCTCCAGATGAACATTGAAATCATGTGTATAACCTCGTTTAATCAGGTCATTTACTGCTTCGCTTAAAGTTTCATAATATTTCATGCAAATTTCATATTAAATCATTTTCAATTTCAACAGCTTTTGGAAAGAGAATATTATTTTCCAAATGTATATGCAGGTGCAGATCTTGCTCAAATTCTTTAAGTAAGGCGAACGAAACACGATAGGTGTTGCAGGCATCTTGAGGAGGCGTATAATTATTGCTTAATTCTTCAATCCTCCTGAAGCGATTTCCTTCTACTGTGTGTTCATCCATCATCATCTGTATTGGGTTTTTAACCGTTCCGAAATTTGCGGCTTCTACATTGGAATTTTCTTGTTTTACTTTTACCATTTTCCTTATGAAAGGAAATAAAATCAGCTCTTCTTTTTTCATGTGAGCAGCTAGTTCACCTGCACTAGCATTAAATTCATTCTTAATTTCAAAGAGTTCGGGATGGTGTTCTCCATGAACTCTGCATATTTTATCTAAATATGGCTGTATTTCTAATGTTTTATCTTGAACGTAGCGGTGGTGTTTCTTTTCAATATAATCCGCTAATAGATCAAGTGGCCACGATTGATAGTCGGTGGTTGCCTCACTTTTCGTTTGTACTAAAGTATCTAAATCTTCTAATACCTTTTTGAATCAATGTTTTTCTTATCACAGGCCTCTTGAATAGTTCTGTTACCTTGACAACAAAAGTCAATGCTGTATTTTTGAATACCGATGCGGTGCGGTAGTCTTTTGCTACCAGCTCTCCAATAATTTGGTTTTCTTTCATTTTTTTATGTTTTTAATTGTTTATAAATTTTATTTCAGACTCTATTTCCATGATTACTACGGCCTGAAAATCTTCAGTTATTTGTAACTCGTGTTTTTGCCCTGCTGGTACAACGAAAGATTTGTTTAATTCTAACACATGGTCAATTCCTTTCAGTTTTAAAATAGCCTGGCCTTTTTGAATAATAATTACAGCCTCTTTAGTGCTTACATGTTCTGGCATATTCATTCCAGCACTTCCGGTTACTTGCAATACCTTGAATGTATTTCCTAAATCAAGACGTGTCATTTTTGGATTATCATTTGATTTCATATCTATATTATTTTATTATCGTTTTAAAAAAGTTAATCCGTTATCGAAATCGATTGTTAATGATTTAATGGTTGTCGTTTCACTCATTTTTTTCAGTTCCTCTCTTATTACTATAAATTGATTATGCACCGGACAAGGCATTTTTTCATTACATTTTTTTAATCCTAATCCACAATCATTATAAATATTTTCACCGTCAATAGCACATATAATAGAACTTAGTTTTATTTTTTCTAATTTAACTTTATCCATAGAAAAGCCACCAGTTGGTCCCTTATCGGTATTAATAATTTTTTGTCTAGATAGTTTTTGTAGAATTTTTGACGTGTAAGCTGTTGGTGATTCAATAGCTTCAGCAATTTCTCTCAAATTCACTTTTCTGTCTAAGAGTGATTGTTGAGCAATAAAAATTGATGCCTTAATTCCATATTCACAAGCTTTTGAAAACATCTGTTGTCATTTTATAAGGCAAAGATAAGCAATATTTTAATAGTGGACAATGGCGTCCACTATTATTTGTTAAATTATTTTAGTAGGTTCTAATTCAAATACTTTAGGTTGGTTTTGTGTCGAATTGCTACAAAAATGTTAACCGAATTTTGTCGGCCGAAAGTTAGTTTGGAAGTATAAAGTCTGGTTGTTTTAGTGTCAGCTTGATGGTTGCACAGTCGTTCTTTAGGCTTGCTTATAACATTTCAGGATTTTATCCGCAATTTAGCAAAATACCTGATTTGAAAGAATGACGTTGGATTAATTGCGGATAGAATCTCGTTGAACGAAACCGCCTGAGTAGCAGCCTTATTCCCTATGTACTTTCAATGTTTCAGATGAAGGGAAAATATGTTAAAATACATTTTATTTTGGGTAAATTAATTAATTATTCGCTTGCATGGGCTTGCTTTAAGCTTTATTTGTTTTGAAAAACACATGGCAAGCCTCTGCGGCCGCGGCCGCAATAGAATAATCATTAATTTGTTCAAAGAACGATTCACCTGATGAGCCCTGGCGGTGAACGGAGACTTTTAAACGTGCGGTGCAACTCCATCGTTCCGTTTTTACAAACAGGACAATGGGATACATCAATCGTATAGGCCAGCAGTAATACGGCTTTCCAGTCAAGTCCCGCGAATTTGGATTTGGGAGGAATTAACCCGGTGGCTTTTTTGCATTGGTGTAGCATCGTCTTTCGGATGCGCGATGCGAAAATTCCATAGTAACGGATTTTGCAAAAGCCTTTCGGAAGTACATGCAGCAGGAAACGACGGATAAATTCTTCTCCGCTTAACTTCATTGTGCCTTTTGCTCCCTGATTTTTGTAGTCTTTCCAACGAAAACTCACCTGTCCATCTTCTACGCTCAGGATCCGGCTATTGTCGATGGCCACGCGATGGGTGTACCGTGCCAGGTAATTCACAATTGCCGCGGAGTTCCTGAACGGTTTTTTCGCATAGACAACCCATGGTTTTTGATATAGGGTGTTGAGCAGTTGCTTAAAACTTTCCTTTTGTTTTAAGGGTTTTATCTCCCCTTCAAATTTCAGCTCACCGGTCTGGTATGCGGCTTTAAGCAGCGAAAGGAATTTACCCTTAAACAATGCAGAGATGACCTTTACCGGAAGAAAAAACTTTTTCCTTGAAGCTTTCCAGGATTGCGCTACTTCACTCCAACCACCGGCGGGAACGAGTGTATGCAGGTGCGGATGCTCCATCAGATTCTGTCCCCAGGTGTGCAGCACGGCCACCATCCCGGTGAGCGCATGCAGATACTTTTGATCCTTTGCCAGGGTGAGCAAACTTTCCGAGGCGGCTTTAAAGAGGATATTGTACACACATTTCTGATTGACCAGACTCAGCCGGTTGAGCTCGGAGGGAAGCGTAAATACAATATGAAAATAGCGTACCGGTAATAGATGTGAACTGAGGCGGTCAACCCATTGGATCTTTTTTAATCCCTGACACCGGGGGCAATGCCTGTTACGACAGGAATTGTAAAACACCCGTGTGTGACCGCAGCTGTTACAGATGTCTACATGACCGCCCAATGCGGCGGTACGACATTGCTGGAGTGCAAACATTGTTTTACGTTGTTGCACCGGCAATTTGTGCGCATGCCTGTACTGCTCTCCAAATAAAGAGAACACTTCTCCGACAGTGGCTGCAGGAACTGGAACAGATTCCATGACCCACAGGATTAAAGCGAAAGAGTATCGAGCGGACTTTTTTACCGCATCCACCGAGTATTGCTGAACATGCAAATAACCACTCGTTGTTTTCAGCGAGCTGTGTCCGAGCAATTGCTGAATGATTGGCAGTGAAACGCCCTGTTCCATCAAGTGCGTGGCAAAACTATGGCGCAGGGTATGAAAGCTGGCCGCCTTTTTTATTCCGGCTTTCTGGAGCGAATGTTTAAAAATCAATTGTGCTGTTCGGTCAGCCATGGCTTTTCCGGGACGCGTTTCAAAAAGCCAGACTCCCGGACGGTAACGGTTCCAATACTCCCGGAGCATCTTCAATGCTAGGGGTGATAAAATTGTATACCGGTCTTTGTCACCTTTTGATTGCACCACACGCACCATCATGCGCGCGGAATCAATATCGCTGAGCTTTAAACTCTTTACCTCATGCAATCGCAATCCGGCCGAGTAGGTGAGCATCAGCACAGCACGGTGTTTTATGTTCTCCGTCACCTGAATAATCCTGCTGACCTCATCTCTCGATAAAATTACCGGCAGTTTTTTCTCCCGTGGCGCACGGGGTAAATCAAGTGGGTCCCACTGCCTTCGCAACACATCACAATATAAAATCTTCAGGGCGCTCACCATCTGGTTCATCCAGGACCTGCTGCATTTTTTCGGCGACCGTCTGATGTAAATACGTCCGGATCTGTTCCACAGAAAGTAAATCCGGCGAGGTGTTAAAATGTTTGCTCAGTTGTAGAAGATGGAAAATGTAAACTTTAATGGTCAGGGGACTGAAGCCCTTCAACTCCATCTGCTGAATCATGTTGTTCCGTAATGTGCTCATGATAGTATGTTTTTAAATTAGACATACTACTAAGTTCGGAACTAAAAAATAATTAAGCGTTTGGAAGACTACCGCCACAGGCGGTTTAGTTCAACGTTTCTGGGGTTTGCGATGGCGGGGAGTTTTAGCACTAAACTTCATTCGGAGAACTGAACTTCCACCTTGCACAAATGTGTCTGCGAAGCACGGAACCCCCGCTATCGCAAACCCCTTGTTAGCGGTGGTTTTTCTTTCTGTCCGAAGCTCGTCAGTCAGAAGTCCGCACAAAAGGTTGTTTGAAAAAGTTACACTCTCCATTTTGTTTGCTGATTAGTTCTTCTTCTTGTTTCTTTTTTCTTGGTCTTTATTTATTTTGTCAAATACGTCTTTGGGAACAACAGCCAATGAGTTTGTTGCACAAGTCCATATGTTATAATATTTCTCGCTGACAACTGAGTAGCTTTCCCAACCAGCAAACTTTGCATACAACATCAAAGTGCAAATGTCCGTTGATGTCATTAAGTTACCCGTTTCTGGTAAATGAGTGTGAATGCCTCCAACAACTTTATTTCCGTCAATTTTTCCGTTTGATGAATACTCTTGAACAATAATGTTTTTATGAAGTTGCTTTTTACTTTTCACTTCATTGTTCTTATCAAATGTTATTAAATAGTCGTTACCAAAAATTACTACTCCGTTTTGTTCAGGTCCAGTTAATACAAAAATCTTTTTGCTGTCGCCTTCAATAAGAGGAATGAGATTTAGATTAGTGTTTTTGTAGGTTTTAAATAAAGTGTCTTTATTGATTAAAGCTAACGCTGTCTTACGAATTGTATAAATGTCGTTCTCAAACGATGTAAACTCTCTTTCGGTGTTGTCCACTTTTGCTGTCTTTACATTGAAAGTGCTGTCAAAGGAAATTATTGCAAGAACTTTTGGAGCTGTTGCGTTTGAAAAAAACAAACACTTCTCAACCTCTCCGTCCGCATATGAAAAGTAGCCACCAATACTTTCTCTCTTGTCGGGAAATTTTGCAAGAAAAACGTCAGTGCCATACCATGAAGCCATTTCTGATTTGTAAAGTTTTTTGCCTTCGTCCACTACAGATTGTTCTTCTTTTGTCTGTTGGCTGTAAACATTAGTTACAAGTAGAAGCGTAATAGTTAAAGTTGTCAAGTGTCGTTTCATTTTATGTCTGTTTAATGTGTTCGTTTAATGCTCTAATGTTTCAAGTTAGCACGGTCGCCCTAAAATCACCGCTAACGGTTTGCAGCTTGCCGAAGGTGGCGATTTTCAGCACAAACTTTCATCGAAGCACTAAAGTTTATATACCCACAAAACTGTCCTACGAAGCACGAAACCGCCACTTTTGGCAAGGTGCTGTTAGCGGTTCGTTGTTTTTTTTCGGTCTTGTTATGTCTGTCCATAGTGCAGTGTCGTTGTGCGTTAGATTGGTAGCTCTTTTGCATTTTTTATTTGGCTTGTGGTGTTGGAAAAAATGCAAATGTGCTACCAAATGCGTTGGCGTTTACTTCCATTGTCAGGCAGTTTTAGTTTCTCTGTTTAGTTTGATAATTGAAATCGTTACAAGAACTACAAGTATCGTAAATAAAATTAAAGATGAACCAATTGTTCCGAAATTTAGTCCGCCCTTTTCATGTGTCTTTGTCAGCAAGTCGCCAAAGGTTGCACCGAATGGTCTTGTGAGAACAAACGCTAACCAAAATAAAATTACATGAGATACTTTAGTGAAGTAGTAAGCCAAAACAATTAGTGCTAATAAACTACCAATGAGAATTGCTCCGCCTGCAAAACCAAGTCCTGAATTGTCTGCAAGAAAATCTCCTAACGCTGTTCCCAAAGTGTTGGAAAATAAAATCGCTGTCCAATAAAACACTTGGCCACGAAGCGATTTAATGTTTGTTACCGACAATGATTTTTCTGTCAACTTCCATGTGATGAGTGTTATTGTCAAAAGTGAAACTAAAATCAAAGAACCTGTTGCGTAACCTAAACCTAAAGTTCTGTCCATGTAGTCCGACATGGTTGTGCCTGCCGTGCTTGTAGAAAGAATTACCGCCCAATAAATAATCGGTTGAAACTTTTTAGTTGAAAGTTGAACCACAAGCGTTGCGAAAAAGAAACCTAAAAGAATTGCTGAACTTATTGCATAACCAACATTCATGGTCATGGAAAGTAAATCTCCTGCGGTTTCGCCTAAAGTGGTTGCACAAATTTTCATTATCCAAAATGAAAGTGTGATTGCTGGTAATATATTCGTTCTATTCATAAGGCAACCTTCCTTCTTTGATTTGTAATAAATAAGGCAATAAATACAATTACTAAAACAATGCTAGTCCAAATATTGCCGAAGTTTAGTCCTGCCGGTTTAGAAATATAGTTACCAATAGTTGCACCAATTGGATGCATTACTACCAATGCAACCCAGTAAAGAATTTCCTTTGAAAAATTTGTGTATTTATTCAATAGTGCAAATACTGATAATATTATTGTAAGCAAAATTGTCCCACCACCCGCTCCTAAAGGAGTGTCATTAGAAAGCAGGTCGCCCGATGTTGTGCCAAAGGTGCTTGAAACTATAATAGCAAACCAATAAAGGAAAAATGTTTTGTTGTTTAACCCACTTTCGACTGTTGATTTTGGAGAAACAAATTTCCAGATAATGAGAGTTAGTGTCAAAATACCCATAACTAAAACAGAACCCCAAACAGTTCCAAGTTTTAATGGTTCAATTGTAATAAAGTCGGCACAGTTTGTTCCTGCTATGTTTCCTAACACAATCAGCAACCAATAAACAGTTGCGTTTTCTCTTCTGCTTAATGCAATGGCTATGATTGAAAAAACATAAATGCTTATTAAAAGAATTGAACCTGTGCTATAACCCAAACCTAGGTTTCTTGAAATCAGGTTTCCAACAATTTCCCCTATTGTTGTTGCCAAAGTCATTAGCGTCCAGTAGAGAATGCCTAGTTTTGGGATATGAATATTTAATTTTTTACTTGTCATTTTGTTTGAAATAAAAAAAAGCAGCACCGCTTTAGCGGTGCTGCTTTACTTGTTACTTAATCTTTGTCTCCTTTTTCTTTCTCCATTTTTGTTTTGCTCAACATTTTACCGTCAGCCGTAAACAGAACATCAAAAGTTTCTTCGCCTTTTTCAATCTCGGCTTCAAAACAGTTTCCGTTTTTTACACTTTCAATTTTGCTTGCTTCGTTGATTTTGAAACCTGCAAAATCTTTGCTTAATACTGATTGAATAGAAGCTGGCAAGGCAGAAATTTTAATTTCTGTTTCTGTTTCTAACCATTTTCCTGTGTTGTCAAAATTGGCAGAAACTTCTTCGCCATTTAGTTTGAAACCTGCTTCATACTCGTTTGCGTTTTCCATTTCCCAACTTATTTTAGTTGCATTTGGAAACTTTGCTTTGAATGCTGAAGTAACGGCAGCAGGAACTTTGTCGGCAGATATTTTTTGAGCACAAACCGCATTACTCATTAGTGCCGCTGTAAGCAGCAGATAAATTACTTTTTTCATTTTTTGAATTTTTTAATTGTTTGAAATAAATGACTAATCGCACAAACGAAGTTTGTGTCGGACAAGAAATAAAACAACTAAACTATTGGGGGGCGGAAGAATTTTGAGATGTAACCCGATGGAAGAAAATTCACCGAAGGAATTGAATGTTTAACTTCAATAGGTTGAAATAATGAAATTGAAAATGCAAAGTAGGTGATGAAAGTAACTTGTGTCTGTCCATGGTGTTGTGGTTGATTTGGAGTGTGTGGCTTTTGTTCGTCTCCGTTTTCATGTTTGTCAAACAGTCCGTCAATGTTTACTAAGTGGTCGGTGATAAAGTCAAGCGGTGTCATGTCCTTATCCTCTGTCGCTTTGCAGTGGCGATACATTTCAGGAATGTCTTGCAGCACTGCAAAGTCACCCAATGGCAAACAGAAAGTTCCGAAGGAGTAAAATGCTAATAGAAATATGTTAACTGCTTTTTTCAATGTTGTCTATGTAACGGCAAAGTTAGAGTTTTTATTGTGAAATAGTCGCTGCGCGGTTGGGCAAAATTAAATGTGGTGTTTTTGTGTCGGCAAGTGCGTTGGCAAAACACCTCTTTTAATTTTGCGAAGGGTCGGCTGTCTTTCATTTTTTCTGTCGATATTTTGATGGTCTGGTCTGTCTTTTTACAATGACCGCTAACGGTTTGCAGCTACCCGAAGGGCGGGACTTTTACCACAAAACTTGATTTGAAAAACTAATGTTTGATTACCCACAAAACTGTCTTTGGAACACGAAACCCCGCCTTTTGGGTAGGTGCTGTTACCAGCTGGCGTTCTGTCTGTCGAGTTACTGTAGTCCATGTCTGTCGTGGCTTCCGCTGTCATTTGTGTCGGCTGTGCGGTTGTGGATTTAAAAAAAAATAGAAGGGGAGATTTTAAAAAATAATTTTTCTTTGGTGGGAGAGGTGGAAGCTCTTTTGCAATTTTTGGACTGTGCGTTGGCTTGTGTGAATTGCAAATGTGCTTACACCTGTGCGATGGCTTACTGACTACATATAAATCACCTTTACACTGATTGTTTTATTTTCTTTTACATCAAAACTGGCTTTTGAAAAGTTCGGTCTGTTTGTTAAACCTATGGATTGAAAATTTGAAAAGCCTATACCTTCTATTGGTAAAATAAAGCCTTTGTCAATTTTACCGTTCTTGTTTTCATCGTGTAAAATGTTAACTGCATATTTTCCTGATGGAATATTTTTAAAAGTTATTGTAGATGAATTATTCACAATTTCTCCTTTTAGAATTTTGTAATAATTCTCATAATCTTCATCAGGAATTGAGCCGTCTTTGTTATATAGTGCAAATTGAACTACTCCCTTTGCATTCCGTAAATTCTTTACCTCTATGGTTAAGGAATAAGTATCTGCATTGGGTTTGGCAAATGAATAAAGTGTAAGTGATAACGCAAATGCGATTAGTATTATGATTGCTGTTTTCATTTCAATTATTTTTTACGATTTATTTTTTCTTTCGCTGTGTCAACTAAATAATAGACCATCGGAACTAAAAAAACGGTCAAAATTAATGAGGAAAGTAGTCCGCCAATAATAACCCAAGCTAATCCGTTTTTCCATTCGGCTGCTGTTCCAGTTGCCATTGCGATAGGGAGCATACCGACAACCATTGAAAGCGTTGTCATTAGAATTGGTCGCATACGACCTTTTCCTGCAATGATTAATGCTTCTTTGAAATGTTTGCCTTCTGCTTTTAATTGATTGGTGAAATCCACAATTAGAATTGCGTTTTTTACTACCAATCCCATTAGCATAATTAAACCAAGTAAGGCGAATAAACTCAAATTGCTTAACGACAAATTCAATGCAAAAAATGCCCCAATTGCTGCTACAGGAATAGAAAACAATACAACAAATGGATAAACAAAACTGTCATAAAGTGCTACCATAATCAGGTAAATCAACAAAAAAGAAATGAGTAAAACTGAACCTAATGCACCGAAGCTATCATTCTGTCTTTTGATGTCGCTACCCCAAGTCATTTGTATTCCGTTTGGCAGCGGATTTTCTTTGAGATAAGCTACTACATCGTCTGCTACCGTTCCTGATGGTCTGCCTAAAGCATCAGAAGTCAATGTAACGGCTGCTTGTCGGTCTTTTCTTTCTAACAAGGACGGAGAATTGTCTTGCTGAACGGTTGCAAATTGAGAAACTTCAAATGGTAATCCCATTGGGTTAATAATGGAAAGTTGTTGAACATCTTCAAAATTCTGTCGACTAAATTCATCCAACCAAATTCTTACGGGATATTCTGTTCCGTTATCGGTAAGTGTGGCATCATCATTTCCTGTAAATGCAGTTCTTAGGTTCAATCCAACATAAGCGGTTGTTAAACCTAATCGTTGCATTTTGTCTTTGTCGGGAATTATTTTGTATTCGGGACTTCCTGCTTCAACGGATAAGCGAACATTATCAGCACCGGGAATTTTTTCAATAATTACTTTTAGGTCATTTCCGCTTTGCATCAACAAATCCAAATTACTTCCGCTCAAAGTGATTTCAATTGGTGCAGAACGAGGTATTAAACCTAAAGCTGCCATTGAATAATTTATACTTGGAAATTTTGTTTTCAAATCCTCACGAAGTTTTTTCATAAATGTTTCTGTCGGCACATTTTTAAGTTCTTTTTTAGATTTTAATTGAATTGTAAATTCTGTTTTGTTTGCAGAACCAACACCCAAACTTCCAATACCTGTGCTTGGTCCGCCAATGTTGCTGAATACGGTTGCTACTTCGGGTTGTTGAATAATGTAGGTTTCAATTTTTTGAGCAATTAAGTTATTTTGCTGAATGGAAGTGGATTTGTCAAACTCTAAAGCCATTCTGAACTTTCCTTGGTCGCCTGTTGAAATTAATTCTTTACCAATAATACCTTGTTTCATAATGCCTAAAGTCATTATAAAAAGTAACAAAACAATTCCTGTAAAAATTAATTTATGGCTCAAAACCCATTCTAATTGTCTGCCATACCAATTGGTGAATTTTTCTAATTGATGTTCAAACCAAAGCAAAAAGCGATTAAAAAAATTAGTTGGTTGTAAATCTTCTTTCTTTCCAATTCTTGAAGCCAACCAAGGTGTAAGTGTAAAACCTACTAATAAACTTGTGAGCGTAGAAGTTACTACGACCACCGAAAACTGCTTGAGCATATCGGCAACAAATACTTGTAAAAATAGAATTGGTAAAAATACCACTACGTCAACCAATGTGATTGACAATGCAGCAAAGCCAATTTCCATACGACCATCCATTGCAGCAGTTCGCTTGTCTTTTCCTTTGTCTAAATGTTTTTGAATATTTTCCAATACTACAACCGCATCATCTACCAAAATCCCAATGATTAAAGACATAGCAAGCAAAGTCATTAAATTGAGTGTGTAACCCAAAAGCCACATTACTGCAAATGCGGTAACTAAAGAAGTCGGAATGGCAACAATTACAATTAATGAGTTTCTAAAACTTCTCAGGAACAAAAGCATTACCAATGAAACCAAAATCACGGCTAAAATCAAATCAAAAACTACAGAATTAACTGCCGCAATTGTATTGTCGGTGCTATCATCTGCAATAATAAATTTTACACCTGAATTTGCATTTTGTTGTTCAATGGATTTAAATTTTGCACGAACTAATTTTGAAACATCAACAGCATTTGCATCACCTTGTTTCTTCAACATTAAACCAATACCGTTTTTCCCATTGTAACGACTGATTGAGGTTGTCTCTTTTATACCATCAATAACATTCGCAATATCTTTTACATAAACAGGACTACCTAAAACAGGCATTGCCACTTGAACGTTTTTAATGTCTTCTAACGATGTAAATTTTCCGGTTAAACGAACTGAATTACTTTCTTTTTCGGTTTGCACTTTTCCAGCAGGTAAGTCTAAGCCCGAACGATTAATTGCTTCAACAACCTGAACCATTGAAATTTTGTAAAGTTTCAGTTTGTCCTGATTTACTTTTACTTGTATTTCTCTTTCTTCTCCTCCTAAAATGGTAATCTCTGCTACTCCTTTTATTTGTTGAATTTGTGGCAGATAATCATCTTTCATTTTTTGATAAAACTCAGTGGCAGACAAATTACTTGTTGCACTGATGGACATTATCGGCAAATCATTTGGCGATACTTTACTCATTACAGGGCTTAAAATGTCCTGTGGTAAATCTTTGCGGATATTGTCAATATAGCGTTGAGCATCTTGCATTGTTTTATCTAAATCCGTTCCGTATTTTAGATTGGCGATAATAATAGAGGCATTCGGCAATGACTTTGTAACCAAGTAATCTACACCCTCCAAATTGGATAAGGCATCTTCTATTTTTCGTGAAACCGATGTTTCTACTTCGTTGGGTTCAGCACCTGGATAAACTGTTTTGATTACAACTACGGGCTGATTAAAGTCGGGCATTAATTCATAGCTCAAATTTTTATAGCCGATAAAACCTAATAAAGTAAATACGCTGAACAGCACTATTATTAGCGAAGGTCGTTTGATTGAAATTTCTGTAATATTCATTTTCCGCTGATTTTATTTAACCGTTACTTTCGCTCCGTCAAAAAGATTTATAAACCCATTTGTTACAATTGCATCACCTGTTTTTAAACCGCTTGACACAACTGATTTGTTCTGTATCTTTTTTGAAATAGTGATGTTTTGCAATACAGCTTTACCATTTTTTATAAGGTAAACTTGTGGTTGATTTTCAGAGCCAACAATAACAGAGGACGAAATAATAATTCCCTTTTCTTGTATGTCGTTTTTCAAATTCACCTTGCCAAACATTCCTGATTTTATTTTTAAATCTGATGTGTTATTTACTGAAAACTGAATAGGAAAGCTACTTCCCATATTTGCTTTACTACCTATCATTGTAGCTTTACCCGCTAATGAAATTTCAGAATAAGCATCTACTGATAGAGAATAGCTTTGATTTAATTTGAATTGTCTTAAATCATTTTCGGGAACATTTACTGTGAATTTTAAATTTGTAATGTCCGTTATTTGAAGTAATGGAACTCCGGGTGCTGCAAATGCCCCTTCTTCACTAAGTTTTGCAGTAACTACTCCATTGAAAGGGGCTTTGATAGTTGTTTTATTTATTTGTTCTACTAAAGTAGCTTTCTGCACTTTCGCGGATTTCAATCCCAATACGGATTTTTCTAATTGGATACCTTGTATGGCATCTGCTTTAGCTAAAATCGTATAACGATTTACATCGGCTTCCAAACCTTCAATTTGCACTTCAATAGTTTGCAGTTGCAGTTGCAATAATGAATTATCCAACTGAATTAATGCTTGCCCTTTATTTACAACACTTCCAACATCAACCAAAACATCATTTATCTTTCCTTGTATTTCAGCACTTATTTTGGTTTCCTTATTGGGCTCAAATGTTCCTGAATAAGAAAAATCAGCATTCACATTTTCAATTTGTAGTGTGTCTGCCTGAACATTAATTGCTTGTTCTTTATCATATTGATAAACTTTGCTCTGTGTAATTTCTTTGTTGCTTTTCAACTTGATTACTACAATTGCAATCAATACCAATGGTATAATAATGTATAATGCCTTCTTTAAGATTGACGTTTTTGTATTCATTGTAATAATTATTTAGTTGTTGAAATATTACCAGTTAGTTTTTTAAGTTCTAAATCTGCTTTCAGATAATCAATTACAGCAGACAGATATGTTTGTTGTGCTTCACGCAAAGCATTGTCCGCAAGCAAAACATCTGTTAAACTTGCTGTTCCTTGTTTCTGTTGAATTATCGTTTGCTCATAAATTGTTTGAGCCAATTGGATTTGTTCTGTTGTTGTTTCTACCGTTTTTTTAGCGACTTCTTTTTGCATTTTTGCATTTTGAACCTGCATATTATTTTGTTCGGTAAGTAATCCAAATTGAAGTTCATTGTTTTGAAGTTCAAATCTTTTCTGATTAATTTTTCGTTGTGTAACCGTTCCATTAAATAGTGGATATGAGAGTTGAATACCTGCAAAGCCAATAGGGTAGAATTTTAAAAAATCATTTGGTTGCTTGTCATATCCAAAACCTGTTGTTCCATACATTCCAATAAGATTTAGCGAAGGTAAAAACCTTGATTTGTTTAACGTGCTTAGTTCACTCGACAATAAGCGGTTTTGAGTTTTTATGATACGAATATCTAAAATTGATGAAGGTGTATATTCATTTGCGTTTTGATATTGAATGTTTGGCTCAATTTGTAGATTTTGTTCGATTGAAACACCAATCGCAAATTTCAACGCATTTAAAACTTGCTCGTATTTACTGCTGATACTTTCTTTTTGTGTTGTTAATTGTCCAACCTGCAATTTCACTTTGCTTACATCTGTTCCTTTGGCAAGCAATTGTTCGTTGAGCAGTTGAATGTTTTTTAGCAGTCTTTCAGCATTTAAAAGGTTGCTGTCAATAAAAGCTAATTGATTATGTAAAATTTGTGCATTGTAATACAGATTGGAGATTTCAAAAAAGATTTGCTCTTCAGTTTTTTTGTATTGTAATTCGGTCAATTCCGATGCTATTTTAGTAGTTTGAATGGCACCGTAAACTTGCGGATTATACAAAGGCATTGACAATTGTAAGTTTGCATTGATGTTGTGCGGAACGCCAAATTGAGCTTCTTTAAACTGACCTTCTGGAGCTGTCGGATTAAATGTTGATAATGGCATTAACTGGTAAGGCAAATTGGTAAAATACTTGTAATCCGCATTGGCTGTTACTTTCGGTATTAAATTGGCTTTGGCTTCTTTCTCTTTTTGCTCACCAATAGAAATATTATTTCTACTCATTTGCAGGTTTTTGTTGTGAACCTGTGCTGTGTCAATACACTGTTGCAGCGACCAGACTTGTGCTTGTGCTGCTTGAAATCCTATTAAAATGAATAGTAGGAATAGTGTTTGTTTGTGAATGTTTACTAACTTCATAAGTCAATTTTTTTTTAATTATTCCTTTTTGTGATAGTGAAATAGGCAAGTGCAGCAAATACCATTGTTACAGAAATTCTAAAAATCATTGCACCGATGGTTTTTGTTTCATAAATACCGCCTGAGTTGATATGATAAAATAAACCAATAAGAGCAGTAATTAAAATTATGGTAGAAACTCCTAAAAGTTTAGCTGTCCATCTTTTAGATGTAACAAAGCCATAAGAGGCAATAAGATAAAGAATACTACTGATAAAATTTGACCAAACAACAAATAAAACGTAGTTGCCTTCTTTTGCTCTGATACCAAATAAATCGAATATCACAGAGGTGCTAAGAAACAAAGTAAGCAGACCAAATCCAGTTAGGATTGTTGCAAATAAGTAGGGAAGTGCTTTTTTCATTTTTCTATCATTTTTAAAAGTCCGTTTAATACATTTTTTCCATCATTTACTAAATTGGATTTGTTACCCGAAAGTTTCCATTTTAAAACCACCATTCGCATACTGCCCATAATAATTGTTGTGATAGGGTCGGCACCTAATAACTTTCCATAAACACCTCCGTTTTGACCTCTTACAATAAGTGCATTGATGTTTTTTTGCATCAGTGCCATCATTACAGAAACCTTTTCACTTAATTCTTTATTAAATTGAAATATTCCTTCTGAAAAAATAACACTAACTATGGCGGGTTTTTGTGCAAAAGTGCTGAGTTGTGATGTAAATATTTTTTTTAAAAGTTCAGAAGGTTGTTTTTCTTTATCAGCTATTATTGTAGCAATCCGCTCGTTCATCTCTAAAATAAAATAGGTTAATAGCCCAAGTAATATCTCGTTTTTACTTTTAAAATGTCGATATAAAGCAGCTTCAGATAAATTTAAATCAGCAGAGAGGTTTTTAATGGTTAATTCCTGTATTCCGAATTTATCAATGCGAAGCGTAGCTGCTTCCATTATTTCTATTTGTCTGTCTGTGAATTTATTGTTTTTCATTTTCAAGTTCCTCTTTATAAATGATTTTCATAAATGTAAGTAAGTGTTCGCTTACAAAGGTAATTGAATTTTATTCACTCCTGCAAATTTTTTAAAAAGAAATTTCAAAATTCTAACGAAAATCATCACGTGCGTTGGGGAATTGGCTCTTTTGGGGTTTGCCTGTGTCGGTTTGTGTGAGGAGGCAAACCCCAAATGTGCCAATATGGGCTGGCATAAAATTATTTTTTAATAGTGCGGTGGAATTTTTTTTTAAACCTTGCGATGGCTTGAGTGTCGGCAAATGGGAGTGGTTTGTGTCAAGTTACAGCGAAATTGGCTACCGAGAAGGTCGCCAGAAAGTTTGTTTGAAAGTCAAAAGTTTGGTCGCTTAGAAGTCAACTCGATATTTGTTGTGTCGGTCTTTACGCTTGCTGGTAACGGTTAGCCTTGCTGCCGAGCACGCCGTCTGTTAAATCGAAGATAGCACTTTCTTTGCTTGGCAGCAAGGCGATGTTATAGGCAGCCAAATTTTTCTATCTAATGTTCATTTGACCTTAGTTATCAAAAATCGCCCGAGGAAACTAAAACCCACTTAGTCCACTCACCTTCGTCTTTTTTGTAAAAGCTTGTCTCTGATTGTCCGCAGTCTAACCCGCACATTGCATTAAACGATATTAGACAAATGGTATTATCTCTAATGTAAATTGGTTTTGTAAATTCGAACACATACGAATAGTTTTGTTTCAGGTCTTTAATTCTAGCCGTATCTTTTTTTAATATAGCTTCATTTAAAGATTGTACCCGTTCTGCATACATTTGTTTTGCCACAGACAACAGGCTGTCTGAGTCAATACGTTTGCAATTAAAGAATAGGTTGTCGTACCATATAGTTTCTTTTCCAAGTTGCGATATTATATGGTTCATTTCACTTTCAGTCAAAGTAATTGAGTTACCTCTTCTTTTGTCGATTATTGTGTCTTTTTTAAAAGCTTCTTGAAGTTTCTCTTGGACATAACTATTTGGGCCAACTGTGTCGACATATACAATTTGTCTCTGTGATGTTATTTGTCTAAAAGCTTTTAGCAAGATCGTTGTGTCGTTTTGATTGAATTGTCCATAAGTCTCACAAACGGATGAAACTTGGATTGATAAGCAAATTAGAAATACTAAATTCAGTTTTCGCATTATCATTACTTTGGTTGCCTATAACATTTCAGGATTTTATCCGCAATTTAGCAAAATACCTGATTTGAAAGAATGACGTTGGATTAATTGCGGATAGAATCTCGTTGAACGAAACCGCCTGAGTAGCAGCCTTATTCCCTATGTACTTTCAATGTTTCAGATGAAGGGAAAATATGTTAAAATACATTTTATTTTGGGTAAATTAATTAATTATTCGCTTGCATGGGCTTGCTTTAAGCTTTATTTGTTTTGAAAAACACATGGCAAGCCTCTGCGGCCGCGGCCGCAATAGAATAATCATTAATTTGTTCAAAGAACGATTCACCTGATGAGCCCTGGCGGTGAACGGAGACTTTTAAACGTGCGGTGCAACTCCATCGTTCCGTTTTTACAAACAGGACAATGGGATACATCAATCGTATAGGCCAGCAGTAATACGGCTTTCCAGTCAAGTCCCGCGAATTTGGATTTGGGAGGAATTAACCCGGTGGCTTTTTTGCATTGGTGTAGCATCGTCTTTCGGATGCGCGATGCGAAAATTCCATAGTAACGGATTTTGCAAAAGCCTTTCGGAAGTACATGCAGCAGGAAACGACGGATAAATTCTTCTCCGCTTAACTTCATTGTGCCTTTTGCTCCCTGATTTTTGTAGTCTTTCCAACGAAAACTCACCTGTCCATCTTCTACGCTCAGGATCCGGCTATTGTCGATGGCCACGCGATGGGTGTACCGTGCCAGGTAATTCACAATTGCCGCGGAGTTCCTGAACGGTTTTTTCGCATAGACAACCCATGGTTTTTGATATAGGGTGTTGAGCAGTTGCTTAAAACTTTCCTTTTGTTTTAAGGGTTTTATCTCCCCCTTCAAATTTCAGCTCACCGGTCTGGTATGCGGCTTTAAGCAGCGAAAGGAATTTACCCTTAAACAATGCAGAGATGACCTTTACCGGAAGAAAAACTTTTTCCTTGAAGCTTTCCAGGATTGCGCTACTTCACTCCAACCACCGGCGGGAACGAGTGTATGCAGGTGCGGATGCTCCATCAGATTCTGTCCCCAGGTGTGCAGCACGGCCACCATCCCGGTGAGCGCATGCAGATACTTTTGATCCTTTGCCAGGGTGAGCAAACTTTCCGAGGCGGCTTTAAAGAGGATATTGTACACACATTTCTGATTGACCAGACTCAGCCGGTTGAGCTCGGAGGGAAGCGTAAATACAATATGAAAATAGCGTACCGGTAATAGATGTGAACTGAGGCGGTCAACCCATTGGATCTTTTTTAATCCCTGACACCGGGGGCAATGCCTGTTACGACAGGAATTGTAAAACACCCGTGTGTGACCGCAGCTGTTACAGATGTCTACATGACCGCCCAATGCGGCGGTACGACATTGCTGGAGTGCAAACATTGTTTTACGTTGTTGCACCGGCAATTTGTGCGCATGCCTGTACTGCTCTCCAAATAAAGAGAACACTTCTCCGACAGTGGCTGCAGGAACTGGAACAGATTCCATGACCCACAGGATTAAAGCGAAAGAGTATCGAGCGGACTTTTTACCGCATCCACCGAGTATTGCTGAACATGCAAATAACCACTCGTTGTTTTCAGCGAGCTGTGTCCGAGCAATTGCTGAATGATTGGCAGTGAAACGCCCTGTTCCATCAAGTGCGTGGCAAAACTATGGCGCAGGGTATGAAAGCTGGCCGCCTTTTTTATTCCGGCTTTCTGGAGCGAATGTTTAAAAATCAATTGTGCTGTTCGGTCAGCCATGGCTTTTCCGGGACGCGTTTCAAAAGCCAGACTCCCGGACGGTAACGGTTCCAATACTCCCGGAGCATCTTCAATGCTAGGGGTGATAAAATTGTATACCGGTCTTTGTCACCTTTTGATTGCACCACACGCACCATCATGCGCGCGGAATCAATATCGCTGAGCTTTAAACTCTTTACCTCATGCAATCGCAATCCGGCCGAGTAGGTGAGCATCAGCACAGCACGGTGTTTTATGTTCTCCGTCACCTGAATAATCCTGCTGACCTCATCTCTCGATAAAATTACCGGCAGTTTTTTCTCCCGTGGCGCACGGGGTAAATCAAGTGGGTCCCACTGCCTTCGCAACACATCACAATATAAAATCTTCAGGGCGCTCACCATCTGGTTCATCCAGGACCTGCTGCATTTTTTTTCGGCGACCGTCTGATGTAAATACGTCCGGATCTGTTCCACAGAAAGTAAATCCGGCGAGGTGTTAAAATGTTTGCTCAGTTGTAGAAGATGGAAAATGTAAACTTTAATGGTCAGGGGACTGAAGCCCTTCAACTCCATCTGCTGAATCATGTTGTTCCGTAATGTGCTCATGATAGTATGTTTTTAAATTAGACATACTACTAAGTTCGGAACTAAAAAATAATTAAGCGTTTGGAAGACTACCGCCACAGGCGGTTTAGTTCAACGTTTCTGTTTACGCAACTAGTTGCGTATATATATTGAAATTGGTTGGGTTTACGCAATTAATTGCGTGTATAACGGATATGT